>JANZQE010000440.1:0-2662 GCA_038040705.1 Clostridium sp.
AAACTAAAGTGGAACCAAAGGTAGAAAGCATTCCGAAGGTAGCACCAGTTCCTGCGGATGAAGCGCCTAAGTATGCACCAACCTATAACAATGTGCAGCCGGAGCCGCAATACGATGCAAAGCCTATTGAGAGGCCAGAATCACAAGTAGAGGTTAGACAGGCAGAGTTCAAACCGCTAACAAAGGCGCCAGTTTATAACCCTTCTAGAAATATTGACTTAATATTAGATGTACCCTTAGAAATTTCTGTAGTTCTTGGTAAAACTAAAAAGAACATTAGAGATATTTTGAATTTGGGAACGGGGTCACTAATTGAACTCGATAAGCTAGCTGAAGAGCCAGTAGATATATTGGTAAATGGCAAAAAGGTAGCATATGGAGAAGTTGTAGTAGTAGATGAGAATTTTGGAGTTAGAATTACTAGCATAATAAGTGGAGAAGAAAGAGTTAAAGCATTAGTAGAATAAATAAAAAAATACATATTATATAAAAGGAATAAATAAAATTTATTCCTTTTTTTATTTATATATAAACTTTCAAAGATTGTATACGATAATATAAATATAGAATATAATGAAGGCTTAAAGTTATAAAAAGCTAGGAGTGGATATGAATGAAAATTGATGGAGTAAAAAATAACTTGGTTAATATCTATAAAAAAAGTGCAGCTAAATCGCAGCCAAAGGCAACTGCTGTAAAAAAAGACACCATAGAGTTATCAACAGCTGGAAAAAGCTTAAGTGCATTATCATTAGATGGTAAATTAAATAATTCAAAAGATAAAATAGAAGCTATTAAAAATGAAGTAAACAAAGGGACATATAAGATGGATTCAGCTTTAATTGCTAAAAAAATGATGGACATTATAAAGGGGAGAGATATTTAGTTATGAAAGAGAAACTAAATAATGTAATGATTGAGGAAATAGAAGCTGTGACTTCACTACTAGATGCACTTGAAGAGCAGCATAGATGCATAATTAAAGGTGACATCTTTGGAATGGAAAATTGCGTGGACACCATAAAAAAAGCTAACACAAATATAGCAGCTATAGAAGTAGCGCGAAGAAACATTACAAACAACAGAGCTATGACTGAAATAGTGGTCGAGTTTAGAGATGCAATGCTTGAGAAAAATTATAATAAAATTAAAGCTATGTTACAAGAAGTACTCATGCAAAAGGACACAAACGAGTTACTTATAAAACAAGGACTTAGCTTTACAAATAGGATACTTAATATATTAAATCCAGTAAGAGAGAAAGCAACTTATAATTCTAGTGGAAAAATTAACAAATAGTGTGAGGTGATTTAAATGGCAGGATTATTTTCAACTTTTAATATAGCTACAAGAGGTATGAGTGCACAGCAGAAGGCTCTTGATGTAACCACACATAACGTAGCTAACGCTAACACAGAAGGCTATTCAAGGCAAAGAGCTACTATGGAGACTACAAGACCTTTTGGAATGCCTAGTATGAATAATGCTATAGGAGTAGGCCAACTAGGTACTGGTGTACAGGTCTCCTCCATAGTGAGAATTAGAGATACATTTTTAGATTATCAGGTAAGAACTGAAAATGGAACAATGGGTCTATACACAGGACGTGAAAAGTTTCTCTCAGAGGTTGAGAGTATTATGAATGAACCTAGTGACAGTGGTGTGTCTAGTTTAATGGATGAGATGTTTAATTCTTGGCAAGCACTTGCTGGAAGCCCAGAAAGCTCCAACACAAGAACAGTAGTGGCAGAACAATCCAGAGCCCTAACAGATGAATTAAATAATACCTATAATCAACTGTTAAGTATAAAAGGTAACAGTCAAGAGGTAATTAAGCAGAGCGTAGTGGATGTAAATAATATGCTTGATCAAATAAATGTACTAAATCAACAGGTTATCAGTGTAAAAGTTGGTGGAAATGAGCCCAATGATTTAATGGATAAGAGGGATTTATTAATAGATGAGCTAAGTGTGAAATTTGGTATTACTATAGAAAAGAAAACACTTGGAGGACAAGATATTAAAACAAATGAAATAGGCATGGAAAATGCATATCTTGTAAAATCTAGCCCAAATGATGATGTTAAGAGATTTTCTTATATAAATTCTATAAAACCAACTGGTGGCCAAAAATCAGGTGAAACAGGAACTTACGATGTTACTTATTATAAAAATGGAGATATGTCGTCGGATGATAATAAAGTAACTATAACTATGGATTTGACTGATGTTCAATATAAAAGCTTAGATCAAGGTAGAGTTTTATGGGCAGATAAGGATGGCAAGGCAATAGATAAAGATGGTAATGAAATTGGAGCAACTGCTAATTTTTTAGATTTAAAATTATTTACTCCAAAAACTGGAGAACTACAAGGATATATGTCTGTACAAAAAGATATAGACAAATATGTAGGAGAACTAAATGCCCTAGCTAAAGGTATAGCCTTTTCTATAAATGCTGTACATAGCGGAGAAAGTGATGCAACTAAGGATATGCTTAAATTTTTCGTTAATGATGATAATGCATCTGGTGGGGAGGCTGAAATTACAGCAGGGAACATTACAGTTAATGAAGATATTCTTGCCAATGCCATGCTTATAAAGGTTGGTAAAAATGCTACATCAGGAGAAACTGATAATACCAGAGCACTTGCTATTGCTC
>JANZQE010000441.1:0-8791 GCA_038040705.1 Clostridium sp.
GTAGAGAAATAAAGTGAAAAAGTATATGTTACTACTAATGCGTTCACTTCGCTAAGAACTACTAATTATATTTTCAATTAATCTGCTAAAAAACATAAACTCGCTGTCGCTCAAACATATGTTTTTCTAAACGCAGTTTAATTCAAAATAGAATAAGAAGTTCTAAAGCTTGTTCAAATGCATTATACGTAACATATACTTTTTTTGCGTATGGAAATATTAGAATAAAAAATAAAACAAAAGACCCACAGTATGGTAACTGTGAGTCTTTTGGTTTTACTTACTTGAATAATTAGTTAGATGAATTAGCAGAACCTAAAACACTAGTGATTTTACCTTCAACTAATTTAGTAATATTCTTTCGTGCTTCTCCAAGATATTTTCTTGGATCTATTTCACCAACATTTTCAGTAAGAACTTTTCTTACTGAACCTGTCATAGCAAGTCTTAAATCAGTATCCATGTTTATTTTACAAACAGCCATAGCAGCCGCTTTTCTTAGCATTTCTAGAGGGATTCCTTTTGCACCTTTCATTTCTCCACCAAATTCGTTTATCATGGCAACGAAACTTTGATCTTCAGCAGATGCACCATGAAGAACTATTGGGAAATTATGTTTTCCAGCTTCTTCTAATTTCTTTGTAATTAAAGCTAATCTTTCAAAGTCAAGTTTAGGTTCGCCTTTGAATTTATAAGCACCATGACTTGTTCCTATAGCTACAGCTAGTGAATCAATTCCAGTTCTTGTTACGTAATCTACTGCTTGTTCTGGGTCAGTATAAGTTGCATCGGCTGCTGAAACTGAAACAGCATCTTCAACACCAGCAAGTTTACCAAGTTCTGCTTCAACTACAACACCTTTAGAATGAGCAAATTCAACAACTTCTTTAGTTGTTCTTACATTTTCTTCATAATCCAGATGAGAACCATCATACATTACTGAAGTAAATCCAGAAGCTATTGCAAGTTTACATTGTGCTAAATCTGAACCGTGATCTAAATGAAGAGCTATATCAAGACCAGTGTCTTCAACAGCTGACTCAACCATTTTTCTAAGGTAGGTAGGTCTAGCATATTTCATTGCTCCGCCTGATACTTGGAGTATTACAGCGGACTTGTGAGTTGCACAAGCATCTATAACTCCTTGAATTATCTCCATATTATTGATGTTAAATGCACCAATTGCGTAATTTCCTTCTAGCGCTTTCTTAAACATATTAGTAGTAGTAACTAATGCCATGTTAATTCCACCTTTCAAATTTTGTATCAGGGACATATGACGTCCCTGTGGGACTTTTTTGTGATGCAGTATAATTATAAGCTATAATTTAAGTGATTTCTACCTTTTTATTATAAATCATGAACATAAATTAAAAAATATTACTTATAGATACTTTTTGAAGAAACATTATCTTATCCACAAGATATATCATAACATGAACAGTGGCTAGTCCTTCTGCCTGATCTTTAACTTTTGTATATTGAGTTAATTTTAAAATTTCACTGTCTAGATAATTCAAGTCTTCATGATGTATATAAACGGTTAAAAATTTAGAAGTTTTTTTCCATTCCGCTATATAAGTTATTGATAAATCGTATGCATCTTCATAGTCCTCTTTAAGTATATAACTTTCAAGTTTATAATTCAAGGTTTGTAAATGCGTGCAACTACGATTTATGGTATTTGTTGATATAAAAATTCCTATAAGCAAAATGAAAAATAGAATAAAGGCTACCATAACATTTTTCATTTATGATTGTGCACCCCTTCCTTAAGTTGATAATAAAACTTATTTCTAGAATCTAAAGTGCCTATAAATACATCCTTCGCACGCGAAATCTTATTTTCTTTTAGTAAATTGGTTAACCAAATTTCATCTTTACCTATAAGTTTCAAATTTTTGAGATTTATATTACCATCCATAATTAAAGGCACAGGTAATAACTCTTGAACTACTTCTAATTTTATATCAGCCTTAGTGGTAACACTTTGCTCCGTTTTTGGCAATATTGATAGCTCGCCACTAGTTTCTAAAATGGCATATTGGACTTCAGATAAATTAAAATACCCCTTAAGCCTAAGTTCTTCTAGTAGATCATTAATATTGAATCTTTGGGACCTAAGTTCTGCAATATCAATTTTGCCATCCCTTATTAATATACTTGGATTTCCTGTAAGTATTCTTCTTGCTCTTTCACTTTTAAGCTCAATATAGGAAGTACCTACTTGAAGAAATAGCAATGTAATCATTGGTATAACTGAATGCAGCAGTGGTATTCTTATATCTGTCATGGGAAGGGTGGCAAGTTCAGAAATCATTAGTGCAACAACAAGTTCAAATGGCTCAAGCTCGCCTATTTGTTTTTTACCCATCATCCTCATAATAAATATTACTGCAAAATATAAGAAAAAAGTTCTGATTATTAAAGTAAACGTAATATCACCTCATTACTATACTGTATTAAGTATATTTTCCTTCTAAATGCAAAAATTATAAGGGGTACATGATACATTTTTTGAAAATTAATGTATAATGGTAGTAAACACTTAAAAATAGGAGATGCTATTATGAATAACTTTAATCTAAAACTTAAAGACGGCAGAATGGTTTTAGTTCAAGGGGGTACCATATTAAATGATATTATTGTAGGAAATAATCTTTTAAATGATATACCAGTAGTTTTAGGTATGGTTAATAATAGAATTTATGAGCTAGGAACTAGTATATCAGAAGAGGGAACCTTTGACACTGTTGACATTAAAAGTAGAATTGGAATGATGACATATGTTAGAACACTACAGTTCGTCTTAATCAAAGCAGTTGCAGATTTGTTTCCAGGTGCTAAAATTAATATAGAACATTCTTTAAGTAAGGGTTTATTTGGAGAAATCCATAAGACTCCTGCACTAGATATTGATGATATTTATGATATAAAAAACAAAATGAGTGAAATAATAAAAGCAGATATTATTATTAACAAAATTGGACTTCCAAAAGAAATGGCAGTGAAAATTTATGATGGATATGGTATGAAAGACAAAGTTTCGCTGCTGAAATATGTTAATTCAGATGAAGTAAAGCTTTACGAATTAGATGGAAGATATGATTATTTTTATGGTCCCATGGCTTATTCAACAGGTGTATTAAAAACATTCGATTTAATATACTATGAGCCAGGGTTTATATTAAGATATCCTACTAGTGATTCCCCAAATAAGATTCCTAAATTTCACAAACATGGGAAACTTGCCAGTGTATTTTACGAAGCAGAGCAATGTGGCAAAATACTAGGAGTTGGTAGTGTTGGTACTTTAAATGATGAAGTAGTGAATGGTGATATTGTTAATGTAATTAGAGTAGCAGAAGCACTTCATGAAAAGAAAATTGCGTATATTGCGGATATGATTCATAAGCGGGGTAAGGTAAAGTTAGTTCTTATAGCAGGCCCCTCCTCCTCGGGAAAAACTACTTTTTCAAAGAGGCTGGGTATTCAATTAAGGGTAAATGGCATAATGCCTGTATTTATTTCCTTAGATGATTATTTTGTTGATAGAGATATTACTCCAAGAGATGAGAATGGGGATTATGATTTTGAGTCTATATATGCACTAGATCTAGCGCTTTTTAACAAGGATTTAGAATTACTATTAAAAGGTGAAGAAGTTGAAATACCCTGTTTTAACTTTAAAACAGGGAAAAGGGAGTGGCACGGGAATAAAATAAAAATGCCCGAAGATAGTGTTATGGTTGTAGAAGGAATACATGGACTAAATGAAATATTAACTTCGTCCATATCGATGGACAGTAAATTCAAAATATATATAAGTCCACTAACACAGCTTAATTTAGATGACCATAATAGAATTTCTACAACAGACGTAAGAATGACAAGAAGAATAGTTAGAGATTATTTATCTAGAGGATACGGCGTTGAAGATACACTTAAAATGTGGCCTTCAGTAAAACGTGGAGAGGAAAAAAACATCTTTATTTTTCAAGAAGAGGCAGATGCAATGTTTAACTCTAGTGTAGTCTATGAACTTTGCGTGCTTAAGAAGTTTGCACTAGCAGAGCTTGATAAAATTGGACCAGAAAGTCCGGTATATTATGAGGCTATTAGATTAAAAAGTTTTCTGAATTTCTTTCAGGAAATAGATAAAGAATTGGTACCTGATAATTCAATAATAAGAGAATTCACAGGCGGAAGCTGTTTTTATCAATACTAAGACGTGTCATGAAGGTTCGGCATGTAGAAATGTTCTGATAGTCGGTAATTCGTTAACTGACTCTAAGTTTATTCCATGAAAAATACCCTAACGCACTTATTCGACGTCCTGTCTCAGAAGTGCTAGCATCCCTTCCTGGGATGCTTACGGGGATGTTTCATTACATAAACTAAGAGTCTGTAAAACTCATTACATACTATCTGTCACATTCCTACATGCTTTCACCTTCATTAGTATAATTAGTATTAATAAATACAAATATAATAAGTATATAAACCGGAAAAACAGGTGATCAATTCTTTTAATAGAGTTTGAAAGTATGAAATTTATCCGAAGTGACTTCAATACGAAACGATAAAACTATTGAAATTTAATTTAGAAATTCTTCTTATGCGAATGTTAAATTCTCGTGAGCCTGACAGGACGTCAGGCTAGCGAACCTGAGGTAGGAAGGCGAATGTGAGCGTCAGAGAATTTTATATGAGCAGAAGATTAGAATTTCTTAATCAAGTTTCTTGTTTTGAGTTCGTTTGAAAGGCACGCAGGATAAATTTCATACTTACTATTTAACAACAAAAGAATAACATATGTTGTTGCGAGGCAAAACAATTAATAATTGTTTTGTTCTGTGCAGAGACAGTCAAGGAGGAAAAAATGAAAAATTATAGTGCGTTTGATATATTAGGTCCTATTATGATCGGTCCATCAAGTTCTCATACAGCAGGCGCGGCAAGACTTGCAAAGGTTGCGTCTATAATTGCGGGAAAAAACATTGTATCGGTGCAATTTATTCTACATGGGTCATTTGCTAAAACTTATAAGGGTCATGGTTCGGATAAGGCACTTGTTGCAGGAATTTTAGGAATGGATCCTTGGGATGATAAGTTAAAAGATTCCCTAAGATTAGCTAAAGAACTAGGGCTTATCGTAGAATTTATTCCTGCAGATTTGGGTGATGTTCATCCTAATACAATAAAATTTATTATAACGAAGAAAAGTGGAAGAATAGTTGAAATTACGGGATCCTCAGTTGGAGGAGGTAACATTTTAGTATTTGAAGTTGATGGGCAACCAGTTGAATTTAGGGGTAACTACCCAACTATTATAATTAGTCATAAAGATATTCCAGGAATGATTTCAAAAGTGAGTACTATATTGTTTGATGAAAATATAAATATAGCAACTATGAATGTATATAGAGACAGTAGAGGACTTAAAGCAGCTATGGTATTTGAAACGGATACTATAGTGCCAAAGGATGTATTAAATAAAATAAAGTCTCAAGGAAATATTTATAATATAAAAGAAATATCGCCAGTACTACAGTCGTAAAATTCTCGTAGGGACTATTATATAGAGATAAAAAAGACTAAGGAGGAAAAGTTGTGTTTGTAAACAAAGGGTTAGAACTATTAGATATATGTGAAGAAAAAAATATTCCAATATGGGAATATACAATTAGGTGTGAAGAGAAAGAAAGTGAACTTCCAAGAGCTGAAATAATTGAAAAGATGAGAGCGAATCTTAATATAATGAAAGAAGCTGCGGAATATGGACTTACCAATGAAACTAAATCTATAAGTGGGTTAATAGGTGGGGATGCTCTTAAACTGAATAAGTATGCGGCTTCTGAAAATACGCTGACTGGGGGATTCATGATAAAAGCAATGGCTAGAGCTATTTCTTGTTCAGAGGTGAATTCAGCAATGGGCAAAATAGTTGCGGCACCTACAGCTGGATCCTGCGGAATAATTCCAGCGGCGGTTATTACGGCTGGAGAGAAGCTAGGTAAAACTGAAGAGGAGCTAATTAATGCCTTGTTCACAGCTTCTGGCATAGGAATTTTAATAGCCAAGAATGCTACACTAGCAGGAGCTGAAGGTGGATGCCAGGCTGAATGTGGCTCTGCTGCTGCAATGGGCGCTGCAGCTGTAGTAGAAATGATGGGTGGTACGCCGGCTATGGCTTTAAACGCAGCTGCTATTGTTATAAAAAATATTCTAGGACTAGTGTGTGACCCTGTAGCTGGCTTAGTTGAGGTGCCTTGTGCTAAAAGAAATGTAGCTGGAGCAGTAAGTGCTTTAACAACTGCTGATTTAGCTATGAGTGGGGTAACTAGTAGAATTCCTTTTGATGATATGATAATAGCAATGTATAAAATAGGAAAACAAATGCCATGTGAATTAAGAGAAACTGCTATGGGTGGATGTGCTACTACCCCTAGAGGTCTAGAACTGGCAAAGGAAATTTTCAAAGAATAAATTTACTAATACATATTATTAGAAATCAAGAGAGGTACATTCCAAAGGGATGCACCTCTCTTTTTTAAAAGTAACCTTTAAAAACATAATGAATAGAATAATAAAGAAGATAAACAATTTAATGGAGGAACAAAATGCACTTAAAAGGTAGTAAAACGGAAGGGAATCTTCTCAAAACGTTTGCTGGAGAGTCAAGAGCAAGAAATAAATATACATTATATGCAGAAAAAGCTGAGCAAGAGGGGTATGAGTATGTGGCTTCTATTTTTGAAGCCACGGCAAACAACGAAAAAGCTCATGCAAGAGAGGTTTTTAATAGGTTTCTTAAAATGAACAAAAGCACAGCAGATAATTTAAAAGCGGCAGCAGAAGGAGAAGGGTTTGAGTCTGACATGCTATATAAACAATTTGAAACAGAGGCTAGAGGAGAAGGTTTTATAGAAATTGCAGATTTTTATAAAGAATTACAGGAAGTAGAAGAAAGTCATGAGAAGAGATTTATGAAAATATGTGAAAATCTTGTGGCGGGTATGATGTTTAAAAGACAGAAAGAAGTAAAATGGCAATGTATGAATTGTGGGTATATTCATATAGGTAATGAAGCACCACTTGTTTGCCCATTATGTAAGTTTCCTAGAGCTTATTTCAAAATATATTGTGAAGATTATAAATAGGAGGAGTGAATATGATAATTTATTACCCCACCTACTACTTAGTACCTGTGGTTCCTGTAATGTTTTTAGAAGAAGTAGATTACAGAGATGATATTAACTTTCAGTGCAGCATGGATGTAGGTGAAGTGCAAAACACTTATAGCAATATGGATAAAAATATTTATGAGGATACCTTTGCGGGCTTCGATGAAGAATATGTGAATGAAAGTAAAAAGTAATGATAGATTGGTGTTTTAAATGAAAAAAACCTACATTTTTATGGTCCTTGTAATTTTCTTAATATTCATAAGGACTTCTTCAAGTTTACTAAATACAATGATATATTCCATAGCTATAGTGCCACTGGCCATTTTGCTCGGAGATCAAACCACTAAAATATCAGATTATATAGGACAGAAAAAGGGAGGGCTTTTAGCGGCTACTGTTGGTAATATTCCAGAGCTTATGATGGGAATATGGTCAATAAAATATGGAATGATAGCACTTGTTCAAGCTTCATTAATTGGATCAATTATAAATAATATGCTTTTAGGCCTTGGAATTGCAGTGGTATTTGGAGGGTTCAAGTTTAAAGAGCAGAACTTTAATAGTATAATAGCACGCACTAACTTTAATATGTTATTACTAGCAATGTCGTCTATGATAGTTATAGCAACACTAAATAGGTATTCTGTAGTGTTAGATGCAGTGATTGTATCAATAAGTGTGAAAGTTGCGTTTCTACTCATAGGCATTTATATCTTAGGATTAATATTCTCATTATATACTCATAACAATTTATTTGTTATTAGCGAGTATATAGAAGAGAAAAAAGCAACTGTAAATAAAAGCGTTATTGAAAGTGCAGTAGTTTTAATTTGCATATCCGTATTACTTTATTTTACAAGTGAAAAATTGATATATAACATTAGAGATTTAACAAAAGACTATAATATATCACAAGAGTTCATAGGTATCATATTAATTCCGCTGCTTGGCAATATAGGTGAAAATGTTTCTACTATAATGTGTGCAATACAAAACAAAGTAGATATGAGCTTAGAAATAGCTATAGGGTCAAGTATTCAAATTTCACTATTTGTTACCCCTGTGCTAGTAGTATTTTCTTCATTTATGGGACTGAGTATGACCCTCTTATTTCCTGTATTTCATATAATAATGTGCGGTATAGCTGTAGGGATGTCTTTTTTAGTCTTTCAGGATGGAAAAACCTATTGGCTAGAAGGCAGCATTTTGATTACTTCTTATATGATAATTACACTAGCTTATTATTATATTGTCTAGGCACATGAAAGTAAATCACACAATATTATATTTTGTGTTCTTAGCATAATTTTATTTCTATAATAATATACTTAATGGATATCAAGACTATAGGGTGATTATTTGTCACACAGAAGGGTTGTACAAAATCATTACAATGACATAAATAATTTGGCAGATATGTTGTCTAAGTTAGTTAATTCTTATAGGCTACTCATAGGTGGAGCGGATGAGCTAAACAAGATTGCGCTTTCTAAAAAGAGTGATGTTAAGGATGCACTTAAAAGAGCTGACAATTTAGGGGATATTATAGATGAAGTAATAAAGGTATTAGATGGTGCCTCATATAGCTATATGTCTTACTG
>JANZQE010000442.1:0-8835 GCA_038040705.1 Clostridium sp.
CTAGTTTTTCAGAGATTTTATTGGAAGTTTCATCTTTCGTATTGACACTTAAGGACAACTCCGCATAATTATATAATTTATTTGTAAGGTCACTAAATTCATTTTCAAAATTAATATAGTCTTCAATTTTTTCTTTAGGATCCTTAGAATCATTACAATTTTTTATTGTCCATTTTTTTATATGCTCTATGGAATTTTCAAAAGAAATCATATCCTCTTTAAATTCGTTGCTATCAAAGGAAGTATACAGCTCATTTAAACTCCATTTCATATCCATATTAACGCCTCCGTTTACAAAATATTATATATAGGATATATTATACCACGTTGTAGAGAATATATTAGTATATAATA
The DNA here is from genome assembly GCA_038040705.1 of Clostridium sp. Taxonomy (GTDB): domain Bacteria; phylum Bacillota; class Clostridia; order Clostridiales; family Clostridiaceae; genus Clostridium_AD. Next base: position 355 of record JANZQE010000442.1, read on the forward strand.
GTTGATTGTATATAATAATTTAAGGAAAAAAAAAGGAGGAATGTTCCCCCTTTTTTTAGGAGCATATGCTCCTACTTCTTATTTGAAAATATTTTTTTTACAATAGTTAAAATATCTACTATATATACTAAATATCTTTCTAGTGATTCTGTAGCTCCAACGGCAGTGGCAGTTGTCTGAACTATTACTTCAGAAACATCTTTTATGTTGTCAGTTACTTCGTATAAATTTTTAAATGTTTTTGGTAGAACATCTAATACCTCATGAATACTTTCTTCATTTCTTTTGATAATTGAATTTACACTTGATATAGTCTTAATAAGCTTTAATAATCCTATTATCAGTATAATTAAAAGAATTACACCAAGAAAAATCAATAAACCTTGTCCTAATATAAGAAAATCTACATACATTTATACCACCATATTCTTTCATAATTTCGTTTATTTTTTAGATTTATTTTCATCAACCTCAGCTTGTCCTTCAATATCAATTACATCTTCAGTGTCCGTAGTATCTACATCATCAACTACTTTTGATCCTCTTTTTTCATTTAAGTAATCAGAAATTTTCACTTTGGCATCTGTTGCATTTTCTTTAGCACCAGAAACTTTATTATCAATAGCTTCCTTAAGTTGTGTACTCTTTTGTTTAATTTTCGATTTTGCATCAATTACATTTTCCTTAGTATCAGAAACTTTATTATCAATAACTCCCTTAAATTCTATAGTTTTCTCTTTCACATTGGTTGTTAGATCTTTTGTTGTGTTAGAAATATCTTTTCTGTTTTCCTTACCGGATTTGGGTGAAAAAAGCAAACCACCTATTAAACCACTAAGACTTCCAGCAACAGTACCAACAAGTATTTTTTTTGCTGTCTTAATTTTTAATATTCTTTGTTTTTCTTTTTTACGTTTTTCAAAATAATTTGTAAAGATCATAATTTTTTTCCTCCTTAAAAGATAAAATTTTAGATTTCATACTAATATTTATACACAATTATACACAATATAAGGATTTATGTCAACTAATAGAGAAATATGGAAAGGTCCTAAGGCTAAATAAAAAGTATTTCTATGTATATCAATTTTCTTAGATGTTTGATAAAATCATGATGTATCTTGCATATCAACTAAATTATTATGGAGGAAATTTATGACTAAATTATTATGGTATTTATATTTTTCAATTTATTTATCTGTATCATCTCTTAGCTTAATCAAAATCAAGCGCATGCAAAAAAAATCACCTAAAGAGGCTGAAATGTACGCATTTAAAAGGGCACAATGCATTGCAAAATATGTTTTGAAGGTGACGAAGACTAACATGGAAGTTAGGGGAGTAGAAAACATACCAAAGGAAAATTGTATTTTTGTAGCAAACCATCAAGCTATTTTTGATGGATTCGCATTGCTATCATATATAGATAAACCCTTTGGATTTATCGCTAAAAAAGAGATACGAAAAATACCATTAGTTAACGGTTGGTTAAAATCAATAGGGTCAATTTATATAGATAGGAAAAGTCCTAGACAGTCAATTAAAACTATTGGAGAAGCAATAGATAAGATAAAGGGCGGATATTCTATTATGATATTCCCAGAAGGCACAAGAAGTCTCAAATCTAAAATGAATTCTTTTAAAAAAGGTAGCATGAGACTTGCAATAAAATCTGAAGTTGCGATTGTTCCTATAACCATTGATGGCACTTATAATGTACTAGAAGTAGGCAGAAAGGTAAAAGGGAACAAAGTGAAAATGGTTGTACATAAGCCTATTTATGTTAATACACTCTGCAAGGAGCAGCAGCAAGATTTAGCGCAATACGTACAAAGTATAATAGAAGAGGAATTAAATAATATATGTAAATTAAAAAGCATTAGGGCTTAGTTAATCTAAGCCCTAATGCTTTTTAATTATAAGTTATTTTGAATTAACAACCATTTGTGCAATGTTATTTGAATGATCTCCCACTCTTTCAAGATTGCTTAATAGTTCAAGATATATAGAACCACCAACTGGCGAACATTCAAATTTATTTAATCTAGTTATATGATCATTTTTAAGCTGTATTTCCATAGCATCAATCTTATCCTCTACATCCATGGCTTTACTAGCGGATTCTAAGTCTGAATTTTCTAAGGCTGCTATAGAATTATCTACACAAAACTTTACAATTTCAAACATATACATTACACCTGTTGTTGCTTTTTCTGAAAATATAAGGTTATTATCCATTCGGAGTTTGGCAAGCTCTCCTACGTTTTCAGCATGATCCCCAATTCTCTCTATGTCATTTACTACGTGATATAGGGAAGTAATAATCTCCGATTGATGTTCTGACAAAGGAGTGTTTGAAAGTGAGACCATATATCCAGTTATTTCTCTTTCAAGATAATTGATTGTGGCCTCATATTCAATAACTTTGTTCATTAAACCTTCATTAGAAGTTAAGAAAGCCTCCATGGCATTAGAAAGATTCTCAGATGCAAGTCGTCCCATCCTACTAACTTCCTTAATAACTTGTCCAACTGCGATGGAAGGAGTTTCGAGTAGCCTAACGTCTAAGTATTCAAGGACTAGAGCAGATGATTTTTCATCCTCGCCAGGTACCAATTTATTAACAATATTAACTAAAATACCTATAAACCAAACTTGAATAAATACATTTGCAAAATTAAAAATTGTATGAGCGTTTGCAATTTGTCTTTGTGTATCTCCGCCCAATTGTGGAACGAGTTTCAATGTTAAAGGGAAGGCAAGCATAAATATTATAGTGCCTGTTACGTTAAAAATAACATGTATGAGGGCAGCCCTCTTAGCATTTCTAGTAGTACCAATACTTGCAAGAAGTGCTGTAATACAAGTCCCCATATTATCCCCATAAAGTATAGGTAGCGCTACTTCTAAGGAAATACCATTATTTGCGGCAAGTGCCATCAAGATACCAATAGTAGCACTACTGCTTTGAACTACAGCTGTCATAGTAAGACCAACTAAAACTCCCATTAGTGGATGGGTGCCTAAAGATAAAATAAGGTTTTTAAAGCCTTCTAGTTCTCTTATAGGTCTCATGGAATTCTCCATCATTGACATACCAACAAATAGTATACCAAATCCTAAAACAACTTCGCCAATGTCCTTTGTCTTCTTTTTCTTGCTGAATATAACTAAGGCAGCACCTATTGCAAGAATAAAGGGTGCTATATCTGAAAGTTTAAAGGCTATAAGTTGAGCTGTAATTGTAGTACCGATATTTGCTCCCATAATAACCCCAGCGGCTTGGAATAAATTCATTAGCCCTGCATTTACAAAACCTACAGTCATTACTGTAGTTGCACTACTACTTTGAATAATTGCAGTTACTCCTGCACCAACAAGCACTGCGAAAAATTTATTACTAGTTAAGATTTCTAGTAATCTTTTTAGTTTCTCACCCGCAGTCTTTTGGAGTCCATCCCCCATTAGCTTCATCCCATATACAAATAATCCTAAACCACCTAAAAGTCCGAATACCATTTTATAATCCATTTTAACTCTCCTTTTTAAAAAAGAACTTTATCTACAAGATATTCTATCACAGTAATGTTAAGAGCATGTTAAATTTATTATAGTTTATGTTAATTATTTTATGTTTTAGCAAGTTATAAAAAGAGGGGGTATCACAAAATGATTTTTAATCATTTTGTGATACCCCCTCCTTAGGGAAAGGAAATTTATTTGCTATTTTTGTAGGCACAATTAAAATTATAAAAATTACAACAAAAATTATGTTAGAAGCAATTATAAATATGCTAATATGGGAGTCAAACAGCTTCTTTTATATTAGCAACTCCAGTTCTGATTTTTAGATATTCTCTTTTCTTCGTACATTCTAGCATCGGCAGTTTTAAACATCTCATCAAAGGTCTCATTTGTGGAATAACGAATGGCATATCCAAAAGATGTGGTCACATTTATAAATTCATTTTCAGTAATTATAATTGGATTCTTTGATAAAGCTATTTTCATGGTTTTTATGGTTTCTGTTGCAATAAGTTCATTTGTATTTTCTAATATGATAAGAAATTCATCACCACCCATTCGAACTAATAAACTTTCAACAGGGCAATTTTCTTTAAGTGTGTCTGCAAATTGTTTTAACAATAAATCTCCTGTTAAGTGGCCATATCTGTCATTTGTAATTTTTAAATTATTGATATCAGCAATTATAAAGCTTTGAGGATAGACAAGAAAGTCTAAAGTATCCTTTATTTTAGAACTGAAATAGTTTCTATTATAAAGATTAGTCAGTGTATCGGTATACAAGAATTCCTCTCTTTGTCGTAATAATTCAGTGGAAAGCTTTTCTTTTATTAACGCCTTAATCAATTTAACCACATATATAATTACAAATAGCAATATCGTTCCCATCACTACAATTATTATTATTAATTTTTGTGAATAATTTTTATTAGCTACATGGGGGACTTCATCATATCCTTTCCTTATTAATTGCTTGACGTCTAACATTGGGATAACCTTATCAATAATACTAGATAGTTCTGGTTTCCCTTTTGCTATACCGTAGTACAAGTAGGAATCAGTGCTTGTACCCCCTTTTTCCACAAGATCGAACAGTTGTAGTTCCTCAGTGTAATATCTAACCACGGTGGGGTTTTCAATTAAGTAATCAGCCTTACCTTTATGCACCATTAACATGGATTCTTGAATTGATGAAGTCTCTATAATATCTACGGAGGTTAGATTTTTCATAAGATGTTCATAATGCCAAAAACCTTTAATCACTGCAACTTTTTTTCCTTCTAAACCAAAAATGTCTAGTGCATCTTTACTATCTTTTCTCCCCACGATGATATCTCTTTCAGTACTATAGGGCTGCGGATATAATAAATATTTTAAGCGATCATCAGTTTTAGCAATATTTAAAACATCAATTTGTCCATTTTTTAGTTTAGTATTTAAGTCATCAAATTCACCATATTTATTTATAAATTCTATACCAGTCTTTCGCGAGATTTCATTTATTATCTGCCCACTTATCCCTTTATATTCTCCATCAAGGAAGTAGTCGAAGGGCAAATAATCCTTAGTAATTCCTACCACTGCCTTTCCATCATTTTCAAGCCAACTGATTTCTGAGGGGGTGAGGTTCATTATTTTTAAATTATATTCTACCTCAGCTGAATTTATGATTTTAGAAAGAATTTTTCCTTCTAAATGTTTAATTTCTTTTTCAAGTATATTAAATAACATTCCATTGCTTTTTATAGTAGAAAGGGTTAAATCAGAGGTGATGTTGTTTAATTTAAATGCATAATTAAGTTCTGGAAATCGATATATATAATCAAACACAACAGGTCCACCAGAGGTTATTAAAGCGTCAATTTCGTTTCTGTTTATTGCTGTTATACATTCTTCTTGCGACGCATAGAATTTTACACTGTACCTGATATTTTTATAAATTGTTGGAAGTAAATCAATGACAATATCATCTTTTATAAAACCCACAGTCTTTTTATCAATATCTCCTATGGTATGAATAGAAGCTCCTTTTTTTGTAATTAGTGCGTAAGGGATCTTATAAATAGGTTGTGTAAAGTGCATTGTTTTTTTTCTTTCCACTGTTTCATTTGCTCCAAAAAGAATATCTATTTTACCAGTATGAAGAGCAGAATAAACTTCTCCCCAACTGTTAGAGGTTTTAAGATTGATGTTTATACCTAAATCTTTTTCCATGAGAGCAATGAGTGGAATTAAATATCCTTTCTCTTCATCTTTATATTTGAAGTATTCCATACCTAGTCCTGGATTAATTCCTAAAGTAAATATTTTGTCCTTATTATTAAGTAACCATTGTTTTTCTTCCACAGTTAATTTTAATGAAGCATCTACGGAACCGAAGGTAAAAGTACTCCATAAAACAAGTAATAGATAAGTGAAAATGATAATTTTAATTATGTTTTTCACCGCAGCACATCCTATTCGTAACTCAAGCCTAATGAAGCAAAGTTACACTATTTGATAGTTAATATATACTACATTTTAATACAAATTTCAAATATTTACAACGGATAGATAAAAAGTAAAAGTATGTGGACTATTGCATGAGAAAATAGAAAATCACAATTATATAATTTGAAAACGAAACAAATGTTATTTATGTAACATTTGTTACCGACATTTAACCCGTAGAAAAGTATACTAAAGATAGTTCAACGATAAAAGTTGATTTATTTAGATTTATATTAGATTCATTAAAATAATAATTATAAATATTCGGAAGATGACTACAGAAAGTTGTCTATCCAAAAAAAACAATTAGGAGGAATTTACAATGGGAATGTTTTGTTATCAATGTCAAGAGGCGTCAAAGGGAACGGGCTGTACAGTAAGAGGGGTTTGTGGTAAAACAGATGATGTAGCTAATATGCAGGATTTATTGATTTATGTTTTAAAAGGAATATCAATATACAGCACAAGAGCAAGAGAACTTGGAGTAGAAAATAAAGAAGTAAATAAATTTGTAGTAACCGGATTATTTATGACCATAACAAATGCAAATTTTAATAAAGATAGGTTTATAGAAACAATAACAAAAGCATTAGAATTACGTGAAGTAATTAAAGCTCAGCTAGTAAATGCTGGTGGAGTATTAGATGAAAGTCTTCCAGAATGTGCAACTTGGACAGGTACTCCACAGGAATTCGAGAGTAAGTCAATAAAAGTTGGAGTTCTTGATACAGAAAATGAGGATGTAAGATCTTTAAGAGAACTAGTAACTTATGGTATTAAAGGAATAGCAGCCTATGCTGACCATGCATACAACTTAGCATATGAAAATAATGATATATATGCATTTATGCAAAAGGGATTAGCTCAAATTACTGATGATAATTTATCTGTTGCAGAGCTTGTGGCATTAACACTAGAGTGTGGTAAATATGGCGTAGATGCTATGGCACTACTTGATGGAGCTAATACTACTACTTACGGACATCCAGAAATTTCAAAGGTAAATATAGGAGTTCGTAACAACCCAGGAATATTAATTAGTGGACATGATTTAAAAGATATGGAAGCTTTATTAAAGCAGACAGAAGGAACAGGAATAGACGTATATACTCATAGTGAAATGTTGCCAGCAAACTATTACCCAGCATTCAAAAAATATAGTCACCTTGTAGGTAATTACGGTAATGCATGGTGGAAGCAAAATTCAGAATTTGAAAGTTTTAATGGACCAATACTCATGACAACAAACTGCATAACTCCTCCAAAGGATTCTTATAAGGAAAGAGTTTACACAACTGGGGCAACCGGGTTTGCAGGACTTAATCATATAGCTGATGGAAAAGATGGAGCAGCAAAAGATTTTTCAGCAATAATTGAACATGCTAAAAAATGTAGTGCACCAACTGAAATTGAAAGAGGAGAAATAGTTGGGGGGTTTGCTCATAATCAAGTAATAGCACTTGCTGATAAAGTTGTGGAAGCTGTTAAAACAGGAGCAATAAAGAGATTCTTTGTAATGGCTGGTTGTGATGGAAGAATGAAAGGCCGCGATTACTATACTGATTTTGCAAAAGAATTACCAACGGATACAGTTATTTTAACTGCAGGTTGTGCAAAATATAGATATAATAAATTAGAACTAGGAGATATCGGTGGAATACCTAGAGTCCTAGATGCAGGTCAATGTAATGATTCATATTCATTAGTTGTTATTGCAATGAAGCTTCAAGAAGTATTTGGGCTCGCTGATATTAATGAATTACCAATAACATACAATATCGCATGGTATGAACAAAAGGCTGTTATAGTATTATTAGCACTACTTCACTTAGGTGTTAAAAATATTCACTTAGGACCAACATTGCCAGCATTTTTATCCCCAAATGTTGTCAATGTATTAGTGGAAAACTTTGGAATAGCAGGAATAGGCACTGCTAGCGACGACATAAAAATGTTCATGGCTTAAAAATGTAACCACCCTAATTGAGTTTAGGGTGGTTATACTTATAAATAGTTCCACTACTCAATAATTTTACATAAAAATAATGTTTATGGGTAATATAATTATGAGGTGAGTTTAATGGATAAGACAAGTGCAAAAGGTTCTAATGATATAGCTTATGCGAGTTTATCAGAAGGAGAAACAAAGAAGTAAAAAGAACTAGAGCAAACTTTTAACAATCAATTTAAGTGTGATTATTATCTTATGGTTATGAAAAAGTGATAGTATAAAACCCTGATAACTATCAGGGTTTTATTTGGATTATGGACAAATACTACAAATTGATATATATATAATTCGAATATATTTCAAAAAACTCTTGAATAATATCTAAATGTATTTTAAACTATAAAAGAGGTAATGATAGTATGGATACTAATTATAAAGTATTAAAATCTCTTAGCAGTAATGTTGTTGTTTCTGAAAGAGAAGAAAATATCTATGTTCTTTTTGGTAAGGGTATA
>JANZQE010000443.1:0-7012 GCA_038040705.1 Clostridium sp.
ATTCTCAGTACCAACAAACACAGATGGTATTATTATGATTTTAGGACGTCAATCTTGTGACACAAGGAAAAGTGAAGAAGGAGCAGACATCGATGTTGGTAATTACAACTATGGTGGAGTAGAAGCTTTAGTTATCTTTGATGACGTATTTGTACCAAATGATAGGATATTTTTAAATGGAGAAACTGAATTTGCAGGAATGCTTGTTGAGAGATTTGCAGGGTATCATAGACAAAGTTATGGTGGATGCAAATCGGGTGTAGGTGACGTACTTATTGGTGCTACAGCTCTGGCTTCAGATTATAATGGAACTAGTAAAGTATCGCACATTAAAGATAAAATAATTGAAATGACTCACTTAAATGAATCACTATACGCTTGTGGAATTGCATGTTCTGCAGAAGGTCATAAAACTGAATCAGGTAACTATATAGTAGACTTGTTGCTTGCTAATGTTTGTAAACAAAATGTTACAAGATTCCCATATGAAATAGTAAGACTTGCAGAAGACATTGCTGGTGGCCTAATGGTAACTATGCCTGCACAGAAAGATTTTCAAGATCCAATAACTGGACCTTACCTTGAAAAATATTTAAAAGGTGTTGCATCTGTTACAACAGAAAACAGAATGAGAATACTTAGATTAATAGAAAACATGGCACTTGGAACAGCTGCAGTTGGTTATAGAACAGAATCAATGCATGGCGCAGGTTCGCCTCAAGCACAAAGAATAATGATAGCAAGACAAAGCAATTTACCACATAAAAAAGCCTTGGCAAAAGTGATAGCTAGAATAAAAGATTAAAAGAAATTTGGCAACTGGGTTCCGTAAATATTCTGATAGTGTAACCAAAAAGCAAACAATAACTAAAAATTATTGTTTGCTTTTTTATTTCTAAGCTTAATTAAATTTAACTCCACCCAATGGTTCCCATTTTTTGACCCCAATATTATAATGGACACAAGAATTAAAAACATTCCTATAATTTGCACTATATCTAAAGATTGCTGAAATACAAAGTAAGCTATAATTGCAGCGATAACAATTTCAAAAGAAGCTATAATGCTCGCTACTCCAACCTCTATATATTGTACAGATTTTATATACGCCCCATTGGCTATAACTGTATTTAAAATTCCAATTATAAATATGTTTTTTATTATATAAGATATATTTGTAGAATTTTTAAATATATTTATGGTATTTTTAACATCAATAAATAGAATTAAAAACAAGGAAGCAAATATAAACGAATAGGTCAGTAGAGTATCTTGATTGTATTTATTTAAATTTATTTTAGCAAAAATAATTTGAAGTGCAAAAGTAAAACCAGATACAATACCAAAAATAACACCTTTTGCATTTAAATGGATGGCAGCAATGTCATATATTTTACACATCATAAAGCAACCTATTAAAGTTAATAAAATAGCGCTCACTTTCTTAACAGTAAACTTTTCCTTGAATATAAAATAAGAAATAATTATCACCCAAATTTGACTTGTAAACATAAACATAGTAGCTAACGCTATTGAAATATATTTTACAGATAAAATATAAGAAATAAAGGTTCCATCAATAGCCACAACACCATAAATTATGAAAAATAAAACTCTCTTTTTATCTACCTTTAATAAAGAAGGATTTTTCGTTAAACAATATAATAAATATACAATCCCGGCTATAGATGTCCTAAAAAATGCTACTGAAAATCCATCAAAATTAAGATCACCTAAATTTTTAGTGGGAACACCCATATACCCCCAAAATAATGCAGCTATAATAACTAGAATTATGCCTTTGTTCTTATCTGTTTTAATCATAATCTAAACTCTCCTTTTCAAAAAGTGAAAAATGTTTGGAAGGGACTAATAACGCCATGTCCATAGGAAGTAAGGTACCATCAAGATCAAATAATATTTTGTTCAATTTATCCACGCCCATTAGTTTAAGATAGATTTTCAAGTATATAAAGACCAGTAAACCATTGAGAAATATTTATACTCAATAAAGAGATATTATGATTAATTTCATATTTTGTCAATGAAGACTGGATTTCACTACATTGAATCCATGTATATTATATCCACAATCATATCTTCTCTTATTTCCCATATATTTGCCTTTTTTCTAGGGGGTAAAGGTGTGACAAATTTCCCTCTATAAAAGAATAGGTATCTTTAAAACCTCTGTTTTTTATATCCTGAACCTCTAAAACATATACTACGGTATTTTCTATAGGCCGTAACATAGTAAGATTTTATCTGAAATAAAATAAGTTTTATTATGAGTAAAAGGAATTAATACGGGGTAGTTTGGTAATATATAATTTATTTTAATAATATATTTAAATTATTAATAATTATATTATTAAAAGGGGGAACAATCATGAAAATTTTAATAAAGCATCCTGTAGCATGGACTCTATTTATAAGTGGTATACTAGGTTTTTTCGCATGGACTTTTTTTCAGTAATGAGGTTGCTGGGAATACAGTTACATTTGCAGATGAAAAGTTAGAACAAGATTTAAAAGAAATTCCATACTAATTCAAATTATACAATACAATGAGGGCAAATAAGCCCTCTTTTTTTATGTGTTAAAGTTATAGTCATATCTGTGCAGTTGATTGCACACTATAGAAGTTATACTTCCATTATAGGGTAAATATATTAGTACTAATAGGTTTTAGAGTACCAACCTATTAATGGAATATATAAAATAACGATTAAGTTTATTTAAAAACAATGTTAAAAGTGATATTATAGTGAGTACGAGAAACTATGGATTAATTTTATATCTACCTGGAAAAATCCGGTAGCTTTAAGTAGTTATAAATTATAAGGGAAAGGTGATTAAAAATGTCAATTATTTTCGAAACTAAACTTTCAAAAATTGGCCCCCTACAAGTTATAAGAATACCTTTAGACTCAAGTAAAAAACTCCCTTCGAGGGGTATGGTTATGGTTCAAGGAACAATCAATAATGTGAATTTTAAGGCGCCATTAGAACCAGACGGTAAAGGTAGTCATTGGATAGAAGTAAGCACCTTATTAAGTGAAGAAGCTGGAATATCTATTGATAAAACTGTATTTTTAAATATAGAACGAATCAATGAATGGATTGAGCCAGAGATTCCTGAGGACATTACGAATGAAATTATTAATTCAGATGTTTTAAACCAATGGAATTCCATTAATGCAAAAACAAGGTGGGAATGGTTTAGATGGATTCGTTCAACTCAAAATCCAGAAACCCGAAATAGAAGAATTAATGTAATGTGTTCGAAATTACAAAATGGAGATAAAAAACCGTGTTGTTTTGATGCATCTCGTTGTACAGTAACTGATGTATCAAAATCTGGTGTACTATTAGACTAATATTATAAAAAAGGATGAGTTATTTGAATAATAGAAGAGGGTGGAATTAAAGGCATCACCCCAGTGGATTCTATTACTTAAGAGCTGGCAATGCTAATGCAAACTCATAAAAATCTTCGTATTTTCCAGTATAATCAGTTATTATTTCTTCTTCAGTCCTGTGAAGTAGATGATTTGTTATTAGATAAGTTTTAATTCCTAGATTTTTAGCTATTAAATCCTCTTGAACATCATTTCCGACCATTAGGCAGTTTTCAGGTTTTTTATCTATATCTTTTAGGATTTCTTCATAAAATTTTAATTGAGGTTTACAATAATGATTTCTTTCAAAGGTTGAAATATATGAAAAGTCCTCTGGCTTAAAACCTGCCCAACGTATTCTATGATGAATAGCTTTTTCAGGAAAAAGTGGATTTGTAGCAAGTGCAACGGTATAACCCTTTGATTTTAATAGATTAACACTTTCTTTTATACACTGAATGTCTAAAGCCAGTTCCTTTAATTTTAGAAATCCTGCATCATAAAATGCATCGAAACGTTTTTGTAAAATAGGAAGATCCATATTCATTCTAGTGGTAAAGTCAGTCATAAATATTTCTTCGTTTGTTTTATATTCTGTGTTACCTACCATGTTTTTAGTAGAGAACCATATGTTTTTAGCTAATTCTTTAGGTGACATTATATCAATAAAGTCCTTAGCAAGCTCTTCAAAATACGTTTTTTCGAATAACGCCATGTCCATAGGAAGTAAAGTACCATCAAGATCAAATAATATTGTGTTCAATTTATCCACGCCCCTTAGTTTAAGATAGGTTTTAAGGTATAAAGACCAGTAAACCATTGAGAAATATTTATACTCAATAAGGAGATATTATGATTAATTTCATATTTTGTCAATGAAGAATGGATTTCACTACATTGAATCCATGTATATTATATCCACAATCATATCTTCTCTTATTTCCCATATATTTGCCTGCACACTAAATGCATTAATGTCTTCTACTTCGAATATTCTCATCCAACTGTCCATAACTTGCCTTTTTTCTAGGGGGTAAAGGTGTGACAATTTTCCTTCTATAAAAGAATAGGTATCTTTAAAACCTCTGTTTTTCATATCCTTCGCATATAACTTTCCATCCTCAATATCCTTTGGTATATAATGATGATTTAGAACATAATCCCATTTTGCACCGTCAAAATAGATGATTTCTGATTTATCCACCTCTAAAACATATACTACGGTATTTTTTATAGGCCGTAACATATTTTTTTCACTTATAGAGCACCAGGTGGGAAATGTAACACCTTGGGGTTTTGAAACAATTTTACTTGCAGAATTGACAAACCACATATAAGCGTTTATATAATGCTCTGCCATATCATCGAATTGTTGCACAATATATTCCTTTTTATTCCTGTGTACTCCCTGTTTTTTTAAATTGTCCAAGCTCTTTATATCTTGTCTTGTCCAAAGAGTCACTTTATTAGAAATATTTTCGAAATTTGACATGGAAAATCACCTCCAATTCACTTTTTAATCAACCAATCCATTTAATGTAATGGGGAAAATCCTAACTATGTAATATTATATAACAATATGTTAAAAAATAAACTAAATACGGTAATAATCGGTTATTTAACTTTATTTGGGTTATTGTAATGCGGATTTTAGTGGTATACTTAACAAAAATAAAATTATGTACATAGGAGGAAATAGAATATGAATAAAAAAATAGGATTTATAGGCTGTGGCAATATGGCGCAAGCTATGATAGGTGGAATAGTAAAATCGAAATTAGTTTCGAGTGAAAATGTAATAGCAAGTAATCCATCAAATAATAATTTAAACAAGGTAAAAGAACAATATAATATTATAGTAACTAATGACAATAGGGAAGTCGCAAAAGTATCTGATATAGTTATACTAGCGGTTAAGCCGTATAAATATTCTGACGTTATTGATGAAATAAAATCATATTTAAGCAATGACGCAATTATTGTAACTATAGCTGCAGGAATAACTTTAGAGGTGATGAGCAGTCTCCTTTCAGATGCGGCAAAAGTTATAAGAACCATGCCAAATACTCCAGCACTTGTTTCTGAAGGGATGAGTGCAATCTGTGCTAATAGAAATATAACTAAAGAAGAATTGAAAGATGTAATAAATATTTTTGAAAGCTTTGGTAAGGCAGAGATATTAGAGGAAAAACTTATGGACATTGTTCCATCAGTAAGCGGTTCATCTCCGGCTTATGTTTATATGTTTATTGAAGCACTAGGTGATGGTGCAGTGCTTAAGGGTATGCCAAGAGATAAGGCCTATAAAATGGCAGCACAAGCGGTGCTCGGAGCAGCTAAGATGGTGCTTGAGACTGGAGAACACCCGGGAAAACTTAAAGATAATGTATGCTCACCAGGTGGGACTACAATAGAGGCAGTATACGCTTTAGAAAAGAAAAATTTTAGAGGAACAGTAATTTCAGCTATGGAAAGTTGTACAGACAAGGCAATTGAAATGGGTAAAAAATAAAAAATATATAGGTAAAGAAGGACCTGAGTGGTCGCAAAAATAGCTATTAAAACTCTAAGTTTTAATAGCTATTTATCTAATAAATCATCGATGATGAAATTCTTAAATGATGTATTCACAACATAAAACATTGAAATTTATGCTTATATGTTGTAAACTTGTAATAACTTAAAGTACAAAATTATATATTATAAAAATGATGAGACGAGGCGTAATTATATGAACGAACGGGAACAATATTTAAAAGATGTGAAAAGAATTGTAGTAAAGGTAGGAACTTCAACATTAACTCACTCCACAGGATTACTAGATTTAAAGCGTATAGAACAGCTTGTACGCCAATTAGCAAATATTCAAAATGGAGGGGTTCAGGTTGTACTAGTAAGTTCAGGAGCTATAGCAGCTGGTATGGGGGAATTAGGGCTTGAAGTAAAACCAAAAACCATCCCAGGAAAGCAGGCAGCTGCAGCTGTGGGTCAAGGGACATTAATTCATATGTATCAAAAATTCTTTTCAGAGTATGGAAAAACTGTAGCGCAGATTCTTTTGACAGAAAAGGATTGTATAGATGAAAAAAGATATTTGAATGTATACAATACATTTAAAGAGTTACTCTCAAGAGGAGTTATACCTATAGTAAATGAAAATGATGCCGTGGCTACTGATGAAAGAAATGTTGTAGATAATGATACTTTGGCTGCTATGGTAACCGAGTTAATAGAGGCAGATTTGCTTATAATACTTTCAGATATTGATGGATTATATGATTCAAATCCTAGGACAGATCCTAATGCGAAAATTATTTATAATGTAAAAGAAATAACTGATGAAATTATAGATTCAGCAGAGGGCGCAGGATCAGATCTTGGTACGGGTGGTATGGCAACTAAAATTACGGCGGCAAAAATTGTAGTAGATGCAAACGCTAATATGATTATTGCGGAAGGCTCTGAGGATAACATTATTAGTGATATTTTAGCAGGAAAAGAAATAGGAACACTATTTGAAGGAAAACTAAAGACTACATAGGTTTAATACTTGTGTTGAGGAGGAAAAAAATGAATTTTGAAGAATACATGGAAAATATAGGTAAACTTGC
>JANZQE010000444.1:0-3075 GCA_038040705.1 Clostridium sp.
AAAAGCAAGTAATAAAGGCAATCCATGATAAAAATTGTGGATCAATTGCAACTTCTACTTGTAAATATAGAGAATTATATAATGCTAAATTAGAAGTTATTAGTAAATTCAACGTTGGAACCCACATAAATTTATGTATACCAATGCAAAATATAAAATGCATTTGTTTTAATTCAATACAATGATGAAATTTAAATATGGGGGGGATATATATGCTAAGAGTAGTATTGGTGGATGATGAACAATTATCTTTAGATGAGCTAAGTTTTATTTTGAGTAAAAACGTTGAAATAGAAATAATTGGTAAGTACTTAGATGCTTTAGTTGCTTTGGAATTTATAAAAAAAACTAAACCGGAAATAGTGTTTTTAGATATACATATGCCAGAAATTGATGGTGTAACATTAGCTGAAGAAATATGTAAGATGGATTTCCCGGTGAGTATTATATTTGCAACAGTTTTTGATAAATATGCTATAAAGGCTTTCGAAATGGATGCTATTGATTATGTGCTAAAACCTTTTTCAGAGAAAAGGCTCGAGATTACCATGAAAAAAATAAATGAAAAATATAGTTCTAATAAAAATGTATCTTATTGCAGTAATAACAATATAATTTTAGAAGAGGCGAGAATTAATGGTATAGTAAAGTTACCATTATGGAAAGATGAATGTATCTTCCTTGTTAGTCCTCAAGATATATTATATTGTACTGTGTTAAATAAAGAGGTATTTGTTTTAACTAAGGATGCAAGGTTTACAACGCAATATACTCTAAATCAATTAGGAAATAAACTGGAGGAACATAATTTTTTTAGAAGTCATAAAAGCTATTTAGTTAACTTAGATAAAATTTATAAAATAGTTCCTTGGTTTAATAGTACTTTTGTACTGAAAATAGACGGTTTTAAAGAAGAAGTGCCTGTAAGCAGACATTATGTTAAGGGCTTTAAAAAAATAATTAACATGTAAGGTGAATAATTTTCCCGGAAAAGGTGAGAGGTGTAAATGAAAAAGATACTAATAGTAGATGACGAGGCTAATAACAGATTATTATTAGAAGAAATACTTGAAGATTTCAAAGGGAAAGGAGTAGAAATATTTCTGGCGAAGAATGGGAAACAAGCTTTGGGAATCATTATAAGTGAGAGGCCAGAGTTGGTGTTTTTAGATATTATGATGCCTACAATAAGTGGATATGAGGTATGCGACATAGTGAAAAGGGAATTAAAACTATTGTATATTTATATAGTACTTCTGACAGCCAAGGGGCAAGAAGAAGATAAACATAAGGGTTTTGATGTTTTATGTGATAGATATATTACAAAGCCATTTTATTTTAATGAAGTAATAGAAATTGCTGAAAAAGTACTTGGAATAAAAGTAAGCTAAATCAATATTTTATAGATTTATTATTATATTTTATAGATTGTTATAAAATATAATAATAAATCTATTTTTTATTTTATAATAGAAAATAATAGAACCATGTTTTAAACATCATAAAATTGACGAAAATAAATAAGAGTATGGCGTTTGTCTAAAGTATTGCGAACAAACTTTTTAAAATAATGTTATACTATTATAAGTGATTATTATGGATGAGAGGTAGAAATATATGTTGCATGAAGCACAAGAAAAATTAAGAAAATATTATGGATACGATAGTTTTAGAAAAGGACAAGAGGATGTAATACGAAGCATTATAAGTGGGCATGATACTTTTGCTGTAATGCCTACAGGCGCAGGTAAATCTGTGTGTTATCAGATCCCCGCACTAATGCTTGAGGGAGTTACACTTGTAGTATCACCACTTATATCTCTTATGAAGGATCAAGTAGATACATTAAACAGTGTAGGTATAGCGGCAACATATATAAATAGCTCATTAACCATTAATGAAGTTAATGAAAGAATTGATAGGACTTCAAAAGGCGAGTTTAAGCTTCTTTATGTTGCCCCTGAAAGACTAGGATCAGAATTTTTTTGTAATATGTTAAATAGATTAACCATATCGCTTTTGGCTGTTGACGAAGCTCATTGTGTATCTCAATGGGGACATGATTTTAGGCCTAGTTATTCATCAATTTATAGTTTGATAAGAAAATTATCTACAAGGCCAATTATAGCGGCTTTTACTACCACAGCAACGGAGGAAGTACGACTAGATGTTATAAAGTCACTAGAACTCAGAGAACCGGATGTTTATGTAACTGGTTTTGATAGAGAGAATTTGAGCTTTACTGTTATTCGTGGAGAAAACAAAAGAGATTTTGTTTTGAAATATATTGAAAATAATAAAGATAAAGTAGGGATAATTTATACTGCTACAAGAAAAGAAACAAATAATCTTTATGAACTTTTGAATAAAAAAGGATATAATGTTGGGAAATATCATGCAGGGCTAGGAGATGCGGTGCGAAAAGAAAACCAAGAAAAGTTTTTATTTGATGATATAGACATTATTATTGCTACAAATGCTTTTGGAATGGGAATTGATAAATCAAACGTACGATATGTAATTCATTATAATTTGACAAAGAGTATGGAAGCATATTATCAAGAGGCAGGACGTGCAGGTAGGGATGGTGAGCCTAGTGAATGTACACTACTATTCTCTGCTGCAGATGTTTTACTTCAGAAATTTTTTATAGAACAAAGTGTGGAATCGCAAGAAAGAAAAATAAATGAATATAGAAAACTTCAAGCTATGGTGGATTATTCACATACATCTAGATGCCTTCGTAAGTTTATTTTGGAGTACTTTGGTGAAGAAGAGGTTCAAGATAAATGTGATAATTGTAGTACATGTAATGACGAAAGTGAACTTGCAGATATAACTATTGAGGCTCAAAAAATATTTTCTTGTATCCTTAGGATGAAAGAGAGGTATGGTACTTCTTTAATTGCAGATGTACTACGCGGATCAAAAAACAAAAAAGTTTTGGAACTAGGATTCGATACGCTATCTACCTATGGAATAATAAAGCAATATACTGTTAAAGAGATAAAAGATCTTATAAATGTTCTTACGGCAGAAGATTATCTTTTCCTAGATGGTGGTAAGTTCCCAGTG
>JANZQE010000445.1:0-2905 GCA_038040705.1 Clostridium sp.
TAGTTAATGCAATTACGTTCATATTGCTATAGCTACTAAGTTGCTTACTAAAGACTCTAGACTGTTCTATATTGCACTCTATATATATTGCTTCGATTTTGTCCATCATCTCTTTTTTTTCATTTACCCTTTGATTTACTATTTCTAAGTATTCCTCTGGACTCATTCCAGTTTCAAACGCTTGCTCCAGTCCTAAGTCAACAAACTTCAATATCTTATTTTTTATATCTTGCTTTTCTAAGACTCCATTTCCTTCAATTACAAAAGTCCCCTTACCTTGATAAGATTTAAGTGCGCCATCTTGCTCCAAGTCTTTGTATGCTGCACTCACAGTATTTCTGCTTACTTTTAACCTTTGGGACAATTCTCGTTCTGTTGGCATCTTTGTTCCAACCTTAAGAACCCCTATTTTTATTTCATTTCTAATCTGTTTTCTAACTTGAATATAAAGTGGAATTCCACTTTTTTTATCTAATTCGATATTAATAGAAACCACCTCTAAACAAATTGGATTAATGGACTAATCCATCCATATGTACATAGTACCATATGGTCCATTACACTTCAATATCGTAAAACGAGTGTTTATTACTGTTTTAATTGATTTGAAAGATTTAGCACCTATTTCTTAGCTTATCCTTACATATAATATGGTTTCCACCTATTGTGATAAGGTTTTCACTATCTATGATTAATTTTTGTTATAATGTTTTCATTTTATGGTTATAATTTGTAAAAGTAAGCATTAAAATAGTGTATAGATGTAAAGGGGGCCCTCATGTCAAATAGAAAATTCTCTGTTGTTATATATATTTTATACTCTATTTTAGTGCTCGTTCTTTCAATATTCATTTTCAGAATTATCCTATATAAACCTCATGTTAAGGCAGACTATAAACTAGGTCTTGAAAATGAAGTAGTAGGAGTCTTTTTTACTAAGTCGCAGCTTAATTTGCTGGATGTTTCACAATAAAAACCTCTCTATAGCTTAAGATTAACCATTTAACACGAATTGGTACTATGTGTAAGTCCAATTTCAAAATAAAAACACATACTACCAACATAGTATGTGTTTTTGCTTTATAAATTATTTACTCAATAGTTTCACTAATATAATACTCCCCAATAGATTTACTTATAGATTCCGCTATTTTCTCTTGATACTCGTCAGATTTTAATTTTTGTTCCTCTTCATAATTTGATAAAAATCCACATTCTACTATCACACTTGGCATAGTGTCATTATCTCTTAATATCCTATAAGCATTTTTAGCAGGCTTTTGTACTCTCTTATTGCTAGAATCTAAATCTTCCCTAAGATTCTTTTGCATTATACCTGCAAGCATTGCGCTTTCCTTATACGTAGAATACCACACTTGTGCCCCATTATATTTACTCTGAGTAAAATAGTTTAAATGAATGCTAACAAACATATCACAATTACTGGACTCCTTTAAATTACACCTATTCCTTAAGTCTTCCATATATTTAGACCTTATTGTTCCACTATTTAAATAAAGTCCTGTGTCATCCTCCCTTGTCATGACTACTTCATATCCCAAATTTTGTAATCTTATTTTAAGTTTTGTTGCTATACTCAAATTAATGTTTTTTTCTACAGTACCATTATTAGAACTTGTTCCACCATCCATTCCTCCATGGCCAGCATCAATGAGTATTTTTTTACCACCTACCTGTAATCTTTCGTTATTTTTCATAGTTTCTTTTGAAATATTGATATTTGCAACTATAAAGCTTGCCATCGCTACAAAAATCACTACTACAATGGCTATTAATTTATTATTTCTATATTTCAACTTACCCACCCTTTTATTTATTGCTATTGTTAATTTTATTCATGTAA
The DNA here is from genome assembly GCA_038040705.1 of Clostridium sp. Lineage (GTDB taxonomy): Bacteria > Bacillota > Clostridia > Clostridiales > Clostridiaceae > Clostridium_AD. The sequence goes on from JANZQE010000445.1 coordinate 1,865, forward strand.
CATGTGATTTATTATTATTTATATATTTACTTTAGTAACGCTTACATACCTAGATTTCACTATGATTTTAAGATAAGTAAAAACACCAACTAATAATTTAGTTGGTGTTTTTATCTTTTATGTAAGTATTAAATTCTTTTATTTGTATAGTACTACTTCAGCTATATTGGTTGAATGATCTCCTATCCTCTCAAAATTACTAATAATATCTAAGAACATCGTCCCAACTGTAGCACTGCAGGCACGGTTATTTAATCTTCTTATATGGGAAGCTCTTAGCTCTTTTTCTAGGCTATCAATCCTATTTTCTATTGCCATTATGGATTCCGCTTTTTTAATATCATTATGTTCAAAACTTTCTATACTAAACTCCAGTGCATTTACTACGTATTTAAACATTCCATCTAGTTCATCTAAAGCCTCTTTAGAGAACTCCAAATTCTTTTGAAGCTTTTCACTAGTCATATCTGCTATGTTTTCAGCATGGTCCCCTATGCGCTCTATATCATTTACAACATTAAACATAGAGGTAACTATTACAGTTTGTTGTTCTGACAATTGAGTTGTGGAAAGTTTAACCAAATATGAAGTAATTTCATCTTCAAGTAAATTTATTAGTTTTTCATTTTCATAAACGGTTTTTATTTTTTTCTCATCATTATTTACAAAGCACGTCATAGCAAGCTTTACATTATCTTTTGCTAAATTAGCCATTCTCACAACCTCTTTTGTAGTTTGACCAACAGCAATAACAGGTGTCTCTAGTAATCTGTCATCTATATATTTAACTCCCATTGTTTGAACTTCATCTTCGCCAGGTATTAGTTTATTGACAAGCAAAACAAAATATCTTATAAATGGTACCATAATTATAGTGTTCGCTATGTTAAATATAGTATGGGCATTTGCTATTTGCCTTTTCACCTCTGAAGCTCCACCTGGCGATATGGACTGCACCAATTGTATTAGCGGATTCATTAACGGTAAAAAAATTATTGTACCAAATATATTAAAGAATATATGTATTAGTGCTGCTTTTTT
>JANZQE010000446.1:0-8813 GCA_038040705.1 Clostridium sp.
ATAGTTTGGCAATTAATTATTTTTGCGGCATTTATTCTTTCATTTGCGGCAATTGCAGTATTTTCAAATACAGCAGCAGAAGAGGACCTAGATTCCACGGTGAAATGAGCAAACATATAAAAGGAAATAAATAAATTGGGTGGGCGCTTAGTGCCTATCCATTATTTTTTTTTGTTCATTGATATAAATCAACAAATTATCACATTTAGTGAGAAATATGGTAAAATAAACTAAGAACATAAACAAACGATCATATGAATAATCTTAGCTAAGGAAAAGGATGAGAGATATGCAAAAATCAAAAGAATCTGTAAAAAAGAAAAGAAATAAGATTAAAGTTGTCTTATTATTTATTATATTTGAACTTATTTTCACAGCTGTTACAGCGCCTTTTGTGTTTTATCATGGTCCTTTTAAAAATATAAAGACAATAGTAGTAGGCTCAGCCATGACTACTCTTACATTACAACCGCTAGTAACATCATTCATATCTGATGAGAAAATAAAACTAATTATGAGTGATCAAAAAATAGAGGTTATAGCTCAGGATAACGTAGATGGCGTAAATGGTATTAAGGTAGAACACAAAAATGATAATAGTATTGAGAGATATGATTTAACAAGTAAAAAATTCAAAGGATATATATTAGTAATTAAAGACCCAACTAGTATAAAAGTAGGTTTTGCCAACATGCCATACAAGTCAGGAGAACTTACTAGCGAGATTGCAAGAAATAATAGAGCTATTGCTGCAATTAATGGTGGCGCGTTTTCAAATGAACAATCTGAATTACCTTCCATAGAAAAGGGAACAAGTCCAACGGGAATTATAATGTCTGATGGAAAGATTATTTTTAACAATATAGAGAATGATGATGAGACAAATGAAGTTATTGCAATAACTAAATCAGGAAAGCTACTAGTTGGAAAGCATAGCATTAGTGAAATGAAAACAGCTTCAGTAGAAGAAGCTGTATCTTTTGGCCCGGCGCTTATAGTTAATGGAGTGAAAGCTATAACTACTGGTGATGGTGGCTGGGGTATAGCACCAAGAACAGCTATAGCACAAAAGAAAGATGGAACAATAATATTTATAGTAATTGACGGAAGACGGATAAATAGTTTTGGAGCTACATTAAGAGAGCTGCAAGATGAATTGTATAAATTCGGGGCTTATAATGCTGCCAATTTAGATGGAGGTTCTTCTTCTACATTGTTTTATAATGATGAAGTGATAAATAATCCTTGCGGAAAATTGGGAGAGAGAAAGGTACCTTCAATTATATACGTAGAAAAAGAAAGGAAGGAATAGTAATGAGTTTTATATTTAAAAGTAGAGATAATAGTCGTGGGTCAAGAAAAACTGAAATGGGTGAAATTATAGATGTAGATAGACTAATAAGGCGGGATGCAACCTTTAGAATATTAAATACAGCAATTATATATAATAAAGATGAAGAGTACTATTATACATTGGCGACATGCGTTAATGAGAATAATGTAATAGAAACAATAAGTATAGAAGGATTTGAAATTCATGAAAATGTTATAGAACTTAAAGGCGCATATATTGACTATGAAGAGGTTGAAGAAGACTCAGAAGTAAACTACAATGGAACAATTTATAATTTATAATTCAGTGAATAACCTAGTTTAAGAATATTAAATACAAGAAAAAGCTGTGAATTGAATTCACAGCTTTTTATATTAAAGTAAAGGGGGACTTCGCTTTAATGAGTAATCTAATCTATATATAAATAATAACATAAAATTGTTACAATACAATGTATAGAATGTTAAGTCTGTGTAAATTTGTTTTTCAAATAGATGAGGCGATATCTATTGAGGATAGCAATACCGATTGCGTATTATATAATTATTTGCTATAATTTTTCTGGAAGATGGAGGTATTAATATGAAAAAAAATTCTAGAATTTCTAAAATTTCTGTAGCAGCACTAATAGCAATTATAACGGCAGTATCTTTTATTGGATGTTCAAATAGTAAAAGTACAAAAGATGAGACATCGAACAATACTGAAACAAAAATTAAAACAATAAGTACGAAAGATTTACAAGGGAAATTAGAAAATAATGACTGGGTTGTAGTAGATACAAGAGAAAATGATGCTTTCAATGGATGGAAACTAGATGAGGTAAAAAGAGGTGGCCATATAAAAGGAGCGACAGATTTTTCAGCAGCTTGGTTAAAAGTTGAGGATAAGAATAAGAGCAAACTAATAGATGAAGCTTTAAAAACAAAAGGAATAACTGCGGAAAAGAACATAGTTCTATACGATGCAAATGGTAAAGATTCAGGTGAAGTTGCGGAATTTTTATCACAAAAAGGATATAAAAACATATATACATATGATGTCAAAGAGTGGGCTAAAGATGAAAGCCTTGAAATGGTAGCTTATGAAAACTATCAAATGTTAGTTTCAGCATCATGGGTTAAGGATTTAGTAGAAGATAAGAAACCAGAAACGTTTAATGGTAAAGAATTTAAAGTGTTTGAAGTTAGCTGGGGAGAAGAAAAAGATTCTCCAGATTATCTTAAAGAGGGACACATAAAAGGTGCAGTTCATATGAATACGGACAGCGTAGAAGAAGGTCCACTTTGGAATCGTCTGTCTGATGTAAAACTACAAAAATTTGCAGAGGATAACGGAATAACAACTGATACTACCGTGGTATTATACGGAACAGACTCAATGCCTTCCTTCAGAGTTGCATCAATACTAAAGTATATGGGTGTTAAGGATGTTAAAGTATTAAATGGTGGACTTGCAAAATGGACAGCAGCAGGATACGAACTTGAAAAAACGTCAAATAAAAAGTCACCTGTAGATTCATTTGGGGCAACGGTTCCTGTGAATAATGGGTATATTGTTGATTTGGCGCAGGCTAAAGAAATAATAGCAGATAAAGATGGAAGCAAATTGGTTGATATAAGAAGCTGGGAAGAGCACATAGGTGAGACTTCTGGATATGATTATATAGATCCAAAAGGGCGCCCTGAAGGTTCAGTTTGGGGACATGCAGGTGTAGATAATGGCAGTTTAAATGATTATAGAAATATAGATAATACCATGCGTAATCAAGATGAGATAATTAGTATGTGGAAAGAATATGGTATTACACCAGATCAAAAATTATCTTTCTTCTGTGGAACAGGATGGAGAGCAGCAGAAGTATTAACCTATGCGGATGTTATGGGGGTTAAAAACATCTCAGTTTATGATGGTGGTTGGAATGAATGGAGTGGAAACACTGGAAATCCAGCAAATCCTATAGAACTTGGTGAACCAAAAAAATAATCAGCATTAAAGCAAGTTAGGCGGTTTTAATATGGAAAAAAGAGCAGTAAATAAAATAATCATTAATTTGTTTACTACACTTCAAGTGTTTTTACTAACAATACCAATAGTGTTACAATATTTATCAGATAAAAAAATGGGGGTTAATAGGTATTTAGTTTTTAAAAAAATGATATTATCCAAAGATGCACTTGTTATAAAATTAGTGCTTATGCTTAAGGGTGTATTAATTTTAGGGCTTATAATTGGAGTTGTTCTTTTGGCATGCTATTTCATTAAAAAATCAAATGTAGCTTTAGTTAAAAGTACAATGAAGATAGTTATATTAAATTTCATAGGGATATGTTTCGTTTTTTCAGATAAATTTGAAGGATTACTCACATATCACTTTTTTTTAACAGCAATTTTTTTAATTATTATTCTGCAATATTTGAAACTCATTTTAAATGTGACGAATATTCCCCGGAAAATATCTTATAATTAAAACTTATTGTACCTTATTATGAGGTTACAGTATTATCCTAATTTAACAAAGCCAATGTGCTATAATAGGGTTAAATAGCGCATAATCGGGTTAGGAGAAAAATAGATGGAACAATTAAAACATTCACATAAATTTATGATATTTTCAGAGGTTTTTAAATTTCTAATAAATAAGATAGTTCCGTTTATTATATTTGTAGTAGCAATGGGTTCAATAGATTTGAAGTTCCCTCAAAAGTATGGAGGGGATTTTGCAGTAGGAACAGGTGTAACTGCTGCTGTTGTTGTAGTTATTATTTTAGCTATAGTAAAATGGAACAAAAATAAATATAGCTTTATGGGTAATGTGATGAATATAAAATATGGAGTGTTTATAACACATGAGAGAATAGTACCTTTTTCACAAATGCAAAGTGCGGATATATCATCCTCATTAGTTCAAAGATTATTTAATGTATGTAGGCTTGAGATTGATACTGCTAGGGGAGAGGAAAGGTATGAGATATCTTTCCTTCTATCTAAGCAAGAAGCACTAAGAGCAAAGAATATCATATTTAAAGAAAATGAGGATATTCAAGTTGAAATTACTGAAGGAACACCTTTAAAAAAGTTCGAATGTTCACTAAAAGATTTATTTGTTATGGCAACAATGTCTAGTCGTATTTTAGCAGGAGTTTTTGTAATTATAGCAGTTTATTTTAAAATAGAAGATTTAGTACCTGAAGTGTTTATGAAAAAGGCCGAAGTATTTGGTGTAGATACGATTAAAGAGGTTAATGCTTCAAGCACAATAAGATATAAAATAGCAATTGTTTTTATTATAATATTTATTTCATGGATGATATCTGTTGTTGCAACTATAATAAAATATTATAAATTTACACTTATAAGACAAGAGGATACTATTAAATTATCTTATGGATTATTTGATAAAAAAGAAGTAAGTATTCCAGTAAAACAAATTCAAAGCACAACAATAGTTGAGGGATTTACCAAAAAACCATTATGGTATTTTTCTTTAAAGGTTAATACCATAGGCAATGGGGAAAATAGAGGCGGAAGTATAATGATTTGTCCTAGTGCTAAAGGAGAGGTGCTTAATAAGTTTTTCCAGGATATTTTACCTGAAATGAATATAAGTTATGATTTAATAAAGTCTCCTAGAAAAGCTTTGTTTGGATTTTTATTAGTAAGAGTATTAATTTACTCGATAGTTATCTCTTTAATTGCTATTTATGTAACTTATGGATATTATGTATTTTTGTTATTGCCTATTTTAGTGATATGGAACTATGTAAGCTTTAATGATAATGGTATATATTGGGGTGATCATTTTGTTATAATGAGATATAGAAAGTTATCAAGAAAAACAATCATAATAAAGAAGGAATGTATTAAGTATATTGATAAAGAACAAAGCTATTTTCAAAAGAAAAAGTCTATTTGTAAATATGAAGTAACTATAACTGGAGATAATTTTGGTAAATCATACAGTGTTAATTATGTTAGTAGCTAATTACGATACCCTGTAATATATAAACTTGAGTGCAAAGTGAGTACTGGAAAACCAGTACTCATTTTCATTTATAGTTGTATTTTGAAATTTACTATAGGATAATATAACTAATGTACGGACAATATATAAAAAGCGATTATTAAGAGGAAGGTGAGATAATATGAGTAATAAGCTAAGTGTAACCAAAAGTAAAATGGCCAAATTAGGAATTAGGAAAAATGAACAAAATGATTATGAATATATTGATCCAGAGGAAAAGTATAAGTCTAAATATAAATCAGTTAAAAAGGACGTTAAGTAGTCTTTATAAGTTACCATATTTAAGGATAGCGCATATGGATTAATAAAAAAATACATGATATAAACATGAAGCATGTATGTTTACATGGAATAGAATGATATTATATATGTAATCGATATATATATAGTAGACGCACTTAGAGATGCGCTACATCCTAAAAATAACATCTTAAAGGAGCATCTACAAATGGTTGATATTGCAATAAAAAATGAAAAATTATTAGAAGTTATAAGCAAACTAAAAGAAGAACTTATTGAGGTGCGTCATGAGTTTCATAAGTATCCAGAGCTTTCTAATGAGGAAATTAAAACAACTGAAACACTACGTAAACTACTAACAAAAGTTGGAATTCGGGTGCTTGATCTTCCGCTAAAAACGGGACTCGTTGCAGAAGTTTCAGGAAATAAAGAAGGACCTATTATTGCAATCCGAGGCGATATTGATGCATTACCTATTATTGAAGAAACAGATTTAGATTATAAATCTGAATTTTTGGGGAAAATGCATGCATGTGGTCACGATTTTCATACAACAACTATTTTAGGTGCGGCTTACTTATTAAAACAAAAGGAATCTACATTACCTGGAACGGTACGTTTTATATTTCAACCAGCTGAAGAAATAGGGCATGGTGCAGAAAATATTTTAGAAACTGGAGTTTTAACAGATGTAAAAGCAATCTTTGGACTTCATAGTGCGCCCGATTTAAAAGCGGGTAGTTTTGGAACGCATGTCGGTCCTTTGACATCAGCAGTTGATCGCTTTGAAATTGAAATTACTGGAGTAGGAACACATGCTTCTTCACCGGAGAAGGGAATAGATCCGATTATTGTTGCAGCCCATATAATTACGGCACTACAAACAATAGTTAGTCGTAATGTAAATGCCTTTGATCAAGCATTAGTTAGTGTCACACATCTTAAAAGTGGGAACACGTGGAATGTAATTCCAACTACAGCTTATCTTGAGGGAACAGTGAGAACGCTAAAGGCTGAAACACGGGAGCTTATTCCTAAAAGGATGCTACAGATAATTAAAGGAATTGCTGACTCATTTGGCGCAACAGCAGAGTTTAAATGGTATTCAGGTCCACCAGCTACAAATAACACGAAAGAGTGGACGGATGTTGCTTTAGACGTAGCAAAAGAACAAGGATATGAAATTAAAGAACTTCCATCATCACTTATTGGTGAGGATTTTGCATATTATCAGCAGAGGATACCAGGTGCATTTGTTAAAATAGGGACAGGTGGACAATATTCACTTCATCATCCGAAATTTACAGTAGATGATGAGGCTCTTGTACCAGGTGCCAATTATTTTGCTGAGTTAGCTCAGCGTGCATTGGCTGTTTTGATAGAAAAAAAGGCCTAAAGGAATGCTAACGAGTAAAGCCACTATCCTTTAGGGTAGTGGCTTTATGCGTTATATGGAAATAATTTGTTGATTTATTATAAGTATTTTTGAATATCTTCAATTTTTTCTAAATCAAAGATATTCGTTGCTAGTAGCTCAATAGACTCATCAGGCATTTCTTTTATCTTTTCTATATAGTAATCAGAAAGTCCATTAAATCTTTTAACTAGTTGCTTTATAAGCAGTTCTGATTTTCCTTCCTTCAAACCTTTCTTCAAACCTTCTTTCAAACCTTCTTTTATTGCTTCTTTTTTAAATTTATCAAAAATATTTGATGCATTAGAAACCATTGACTCGACCTCCATTTCATTGTTGAAAATATTTTCCACAAGCTCATTCATATTAATTATATCATTGTTATTGGTTGTATTTTTAATCCAGCCTTTTAATAATAGCTTTTCCTCAGCAGTCAAACTATTAAAATTAATTACTATATCCTTTAGTCTTTCCAAAAATTCCATAGCGTTTATATTTTTTTTAAAACTCATTGTAACACTCCTTATTATATCAAATTTTACGTATAAATAATATATATTATAATAATATTATTACCAAAATACGAACATATATTCGCATTGAAGGGAATTAAAATTTATTTAAGTTTAACTAGAATCTTGTAAAATTTAGCTAGAATTCACTTAAACACTTAACTGCCATAACTCGAAAACATTGAGACCAATGGTTTTTATAGTGTTAATTACAATTAAAAATGCTAGAGTAAACTTTGATAAAAATACAAATTTATACTATAATATATTTATAATAGATTTGAATTTTATAGAGATATTACTGTGATGCATAGATTATTTAACTTTAGGGGGCGAGAACAATTATATGGAATACATAGGTATATTGGCATTTATTTTAGCAATTTCCAATATGGGGGTAAGTGATAAAGTAAAAAAACTAAAAGCAGAAGTTAATAAAATAAATAGTTCTATGAAGGGGGAAAAGAAAATGTCTGAAATACTAAAAGGACTTGAGGGTAAAAGATGTACGCTTGCAATCAGTTTTTCAGGAACAATAGATTGTGAGGTTATAAGTGTAGATGATGAGTGGATGAAGGTGAATCAAATTTTAAAAAACGATCAAAGAAAAATAAGGATAATTAGAATCGAAAATATACAAGATATACAACATGATCAGAGTAAATAAAAACACATATCCCAAGTGGATTATTGTACTTATCACAACAGGTGGTATGGCCTTATTCATTCTATTTCCATTAATGAGTATGAGCTCATTGTCTTATAGTATTACACTAAATTTTGCATTGATGATTTGGATGTCCATAGTATTAACGCTACTTAGACCAGAACTTACATCATCGTTTTTCAATAGTCATCGGATTGAAAAAGAAGGAAAAATATACAAGCACCTGGGTGTCCATTTTTTTAGAAAATTACTATTATTAAGTGGTTGGGAGAAAAGTAGGATAAAAGAGACTCCTATTAGAAAGTCACTTATTATATTAGAATATTATGAGTACAGGACAAGGGCCTCTGAATTTGGACATTCTATAATCGCTATTATAATCAGTTTCATTAGTATATATGTTTGTGTTATTTATTCATTTAAGGAGACGATATGGTTAATAATTCTTAATATAGTTATGAACATATATCCTATAATGACCCAACGTTATAATCGTCCACGGGTACGTAGGTTGATTAAAAAACTTAAATTAAGATATTATAAAGCTTTATACAGAAATTGGTAATGCACTTGGATAGGTTAAGGTTAACAGTAGAAAATCATCATTATGTATCGTAAGTTAC
>JANZQE010000447.1:0-5662 GCA_038040705.1 Clostridium sp.
CTATCTGCTGCCTCAGTATTTGCTAAGGTATCATCAATGAACAAGCACTCTTTTGCCTTTAGACCATAGGTATCCAAAAGTTTAGTATATATTTCAGTTTCAGGCTTTATAAGATTTTCTTTATAAGATATAACGCCACCATCAAAACATTTGAAAAAATCAAACATAGAATAAATATTATCAAAAGCTAAAGAAAGAAAATTTGACAGGAGATATAATATAAAACCCATTTGTTTTAGGTCTTTGACCATTTGTACGGTATCTTCAATAGGGGTCAATATGTCAATCCAGTTATCCATACATTTCTTAATATGTACCTCGTAATTAGGGTTTCTTTGTGATATTGCTTTTACAGCTTCATCTTGAGTTAATATTCCTCTATCTAGATGAATCCATTCTTGACTTTGAAAGATTTCTTTGTAGACAAGGGCTTCGATTTTATCATCATTGAAAACCATTTTAAGGTAATCTAGAGGTTTAAATTGTAGTAATACATTTCCAATATCGAATATTATGCTTTTAACCATTTTCTCCTCCTTATAAGTTGTTAATGGTTTTTACTCATATAAATAGGGAATACAAGCTATTAACTACATTCTATTATAAATTGATGATTAAATCAATTATTTAAGTTAAAGACTTTCTCTTATTTATAAAAATATAATCTGAATATTCAAAATATATCTTTACAAATTTATTTTTCTATGCTAATATATATACAAGAAGAAGATAAATAAAATAATTCTTCCCGCAAATCCTAATTCATTAATCTAGGTTACAAAATAATTTTGATTTAAGAAGTTGTAAGGGTTTGAAAATGTAAAGATTCAAATATTCAAAGATTCAAGGTTTAAGATTTAGATTTTAAAGTTTTAAGTTTCCAAGGTTCCAAGGTTCCAAGGTTTTACATTTAATAAACAAGTACGGTATCCCAATTGTTTTAATTATAGTCAAAGAAAAACTATTAAGATTAGTGTTAATGTAATTGGTTGAACTGCAATAGAAGGGAAAGATTAATATTAGTAAAATGAAAATTGAATTAGGGTTTGCTTAGTAGCCAATTTATAGTTATATATATAAATTGGCTACTATAAATTTTTTGATAAATAATTGGTGGTCCAGCAAATACGATAGGAGCTGACGTATATGAATAGAACTATAATGCAATTTTTTGAGTGGAACCTGCCTGCAGATGGCGGACACTGGAACTTTTTAAAAGAACAAAGTAAAGCCTTAAGTGATGCAGGTATAAATTCTCTATGGCTTCCACCTGCCTATAAGGGTGGAGGAGGTAGTAATGATAACGGCTATGGTGCATATGACTTGTATGATCTTGGTGAATTTGATCAAAAGGGAAGTGTCAGAACTAAATATGGTACAAAAGATGAATATATAAATGCAATAGCTGAGGCACACAAAAATAGTATTCAAATAATAGCAGATGTAGTTTTTAACCATAAAGGGGGAGCAGATGAAACTGAATGGGTAAAAGCAACTAAAGTGGAACCCACTAATAGAAATAAAAATATATCAGGAGAATATGATATAAAAGCATGGAGTAAGTTTACATTCCCAGGAAGAAATAATAAGTACTCTGATTTTAAGTGGAATTCTGAACATTTTGATGGGGTAGATTGGGATGAGAACAAAAAAGAAAAGGCTATATTTGTATTTACAGGGCATGATACAGGCTGGGATTCGGGGGTAGACTTAGAAAATGGAAACTATGATTATCTTATGTTTACAAATTTGCATATAAGTTCACCTGTAGTATATGAAGAACTCTTAAGGTGGGGATTATGGTACATAGAAATGACTAATATTGATGGCTTTAGGTTAGACGCAGTAAAACATATTAAATTTGATTTTTTCACAAAGTTTATTAAAGATATAAGAAGAATAACAAATAAAGAACTGTTTACAGTAGGAGAATATTGGCATGCTGATGTGAATGTTCTAAAGAAATATGTTGAAAATACCTACCATACATTTAATATTTTCGATGTGCCACTTCATTATAAATTTGCTTCAGCAGTAAATGAAAAGGAGAACTATGATTTAAGAAATTTAAGACAGAATACATTAGTAAGTTGTTATCCTGAGAACTCGGTTACTTTTGTGGACAACCATGATACTCAACCTGGACAAGCTCTTGAGTCTTGGGTAGATAATTCTTTTAAGTTACAAGCATATACCTTTATTTTGACAAGGAGAGAAGGGATACCTTGTGTGTTTTTCGGTGATTATTATGGATTGCCAAGTAATAATATATACCCACTAAAAGATCAATTAGATAAATTATTAATAGCTAGACAAAATTTTGCTTATGGGTGGCAGCATGATTATTTCGATGATGCACATATTGTGGGATGGACAAGAGAAAGTGGCCTGGCTGCATTGATTTCTAATTCGAATAATGGTGGTTCTAAGAAGATGTATGTTGGGGAAAAATTCTCAGGTGAAATGTTTGTAGATATAACTGGAAATATATTTGGTGAAATTAAAATAGAGAATGATGGTAACGGAGAGTTCACTGTTAAGGGGAATTCCTACTCAGTTTGGTGTGTAAAGGGCTAGTATATAAAAATTAAAGCTTAAAAAAGCAACCTCTTTACCTTAAATAAATTCAAGGTAAAGAGGTTGCTTTTTAAAAATCTTTTAAAGTTGTTTGTCACAATCTAAAGGTCCACATATATCAAACTCTGAATCAGATGGAGGTGGTACGAAATTTGCATCTTTTTTTGCTTTTTCAAGTTTATCTTTTTCTATTTTTGATATTTCCTCTGGAGTTAAGTTTTTAGACACTTTTTCTTTATCTGTCATCATTCATCCTCTCCCTTTTTCAATATTATTTTTCATTTATTATACTATAACCCTAAATTTAAATTATATCAAGAGTTATAAATAATTATTAATAAACAATTATTATTAGATGGAATATAATATAATGGTTGTATCACACTTCTAACACAATTAGTCCTTATAATAAATATATAGGACGTTTATCTGCGTACAAATTATAGTATAATAGGTTTTATAAGAAAGAGGTGGAGTTATATGGGTAATGAAAGAATACTTCTAGTTGATGATGAAGAACGTATACGAGATATGATAAAAGAATATACCAGCCTAGAGGGATATGATATAGATGAGGCAGTTGACGGGGTACAAGCTTTGGATCTGTTTTCACAGCAGAAATATTCATTGATTATATTAGATGTTATGATGCCCAAAATAGACGGCTGGAGCGTGTGCAGGGAAGTGCGCAAGACATCAAATGTTCCTGTAATCATGCTTACTGCAAGGGGGGAGGAGTACGATAAGCTTTTTGGTTTTGAGCTTGGGGTGGATGATTACATAATAAAGCCCTTTAGCCCGAAGGAACTTCTTGCACGTATGAAAGCAATAATAAGAAGAAGTTCATATTCAGAAATTGAAGCTAAAAAAGAAACTACAGTTACTTTTGATGGACTTGTTATAGATTTTGATTCAAGGAACACTTATGTAAATGGTAAATTGATTACACTTACGCCTAAAGAATATAGTTTACTGACTTTTTTTGCCTGTAATCCCAATAGAGTTTTTTCTAGAGAACAGTTACTTAATGAGGTTTGGGGTTATGATTTTTTTGGAGATGACAGAACCGTGGATACACATATAAAGATGCTACGTGAAAGCATAAAAGAATATAGAAAATTTATTGTTACGGTTTGGGGAACAGGGTATAAGTTTGAGGTGGGTGAGAAAAATGAAAAGCATAGCTCTTAAGTTATGGTCGGGGATGATAGCACTTGTTTTGGTAATGCTTCTTATGTTATGGATTTTCCAAATTGTATTTCTAGAAAAATTTTATACAGGAATAAAAATTTCAGAAGTAAAAAATAAGGGCTACTCTATTATTGAGCAGATAAATAATGAGTCAGGGGATGATTTAGGCAACACTTTAGATAGATTTGCTAATGAGATCAATTCCGGCGTTGAGTTTTTGGATTCAGAAGGTAAAACTCTTTATATAGCGGGGGCGAGTGGTACTAGTTATCAAATGCCTATGATGCTGAATAATTCAAGAGTTGAGGCTATTAATAATATTATTATAGGAAAGGAAGTAACTTTATCTGTAATTCATCCCAAATTCAACAATACGTTTATACTTATTGGATTACCTTTTAAAGTACAAAATGAAGTGAAAGGTGGGCTTTTTATAAGCCTGCCGTTAGCACCGGTAAAAGATACAGTTTCAATACTTAAAGTGCAATTATTTTATATTACACTAATTCTTCTTTTTACAGCTTTGATATTTGCCTATTTCTTGTCTAGAGGATTTACGAGACCTATACTTGAAATTATAAAAGTCTCGGAAGAAATGGCTTCAGGTAATTTTTCTGTAAGAGTTAATTCGAAAAGAAGGGATGAGATTGGTAAACTTTCTGGGACTATTAATTACATGGGTGAAGAACTTTCGAAAACCGAACAGCTGAGAAAGGACCTGATTGCTAATGTGTCTCATGAATTACGTACACCCTTAAGCCTTATTCGGGGTTATGCTGAGACAATCAGGGATGTTACAGGAAATGTTGCGCAGAAGCGAGACAAACAGCTGAATATTATCATAGAGGAATCAGAGAGGCTTTCTAAAATCGTTGATGATATTCTTAACTTATCCCAAATACAGGCGGGGTATGTTAATTTGAATAAGACCCAGTTTAATATCAATGATCTTCTGGAAAAAGTTATAGTGAAATTTCAGATTTTAAGTGAAAAAACCTCAGTGGATATAGTTCTTGAAGATCATGTTGATGCAATAGTAGAAGCGGATGAAATAAGGCTTGAACAGGTTATGTATAACCTTGTAAATAACGCTTTTAATCATACAGGTAGATCTGGACATATTGTTATAAGGGCAATAGAAAGTGAAAAAAGCCTAAAAATTGAAGTTGTAGACACTGGAATAGGTATATCAGATGAAGACTTAAAGCATATATGGGACAGATTTTATAAATCAGATAAAGTTGAGGGCGTAAAATCCACAGGTGCTGGTCTTGGGCTCACTATTGTAAAGACTATTCTTGAATCACATGGTTTTAAGTACGGTGTGGAGAGCACAAAAGGGAAAGGGACTATGGTTTGGTTTGACATTAAAAAGCAAGTATAATAAAGCACGAGACTCCATTTTTTAAAAGATGGGGTCTCGTGCTTTATTCGAAAGTTTCACAATTAGGTCGTTGTTTTATCATACTTCTATCACAACTTCCCCTTATACTAAAGATAGAAACTAAATAAGAAAAATTATGAGGAGAGTGTTTATTGTGAAAAATATCAAAAAAATGGTTCTATCCCTTGCAGTGGTAACAGTACTTAGTACGGGTGTTGTTTTTGCTGCTGTAGCTACAAAGACTCCAGCAGAAGTAGCAGCTGGATTAACAGGAAAGTCGATAGAGGAAGTTACAACAGAAAGAACCTCTGGCAAGACTTATGGAACAATTGCTGAAGAAGCAGGAAAGCTAGAAGAGTTTAAAACAGAGACACTGCAGCAGAAAAAACAACTACTTGACCAAAGAGTAAAAGATGGTAACCTAACTCAGGTAGCAGCAGATGAAATTTATAATTCTATTGTGACGAATCAAGAAACTTGCGATGGAACAGGAAGTGCAGGAATAGGCAA
>JANZQE010000448.1:0-3212 GCA_038040705.1 Clostridium sp.
TATCCCCAAAAGACAATATAGCACTTGGTGAATACAGAATAACGTTGGTATCTAATACATAGGTTTTTTTCAATATATAAGCTCCCCCTTTCTATATTATTAATATATGTTACTTAATCTATAAATGAATTAAAAACATAATAATATTTTAAATACCACTATACTATTTCTATTATTTCTTTTGACAAGTAATAGTTTTTATTATATAATAAATTTTATAGCAAATTAAATTATAGGATGGTGTATATGAATAACATAACAACGATATTTAAAGAAAAAAAATTAAAGCTTACACCTCAGCGCATTGCTGTCTATAAATATCTTCAATCAACAAAAGAACATCCTTCTGCAGAAGTCATCTACAAAGCTCTACAACCGACATATCCCACTATGAGTTTAGCTACAATTTATAAGGCGCTAAAAACACTTGTAGAAGTAGAACTCATAATAGAACTTAATGTAGGTGAAGGTAGTTTTAGGTATGATGGCAATATGCAATCACATCCTCACATACAGTGCATACAATGTGGCATAGTTGATGATATAGAAGGCATAACTTTTCCAAATGTAAAAGAAGCTGTAAAAGAGCATACAAGCTACGAAGTTTTAACCAGTAAAATTTATTTTTATGGTCTATGTGAAAGATGCAAATAATAATTAGCAAACAAAAAAGAAGTATGCCTAAATACTTCTTTTTTTGTTACTTTAATTATTTGTAACACTCTTTTAATATTTCATTCCACTCGCTAGTGCTAAACTCACCGCTTAAAATCCTTTTAGTAGCTAAAATCACACTTTTTTTAATTTTATCAGGCAAATTATATAATATAAGAATGCTATTATCATTAGCTTTGTACATATGTTGAACCATTATTTTACCAATACCTGTTATTTTTTTATTTGCGGTTTTATTTCCGCTTATAACTCCACTCTGAACAATTCTCCCTTGAACCTCATCGCTATATATATATTTAATAAAATCCTTTGCAGTATCTGAATTTTTAGCATTTACAGGAATTCCTAATATGGAATTAATTATAATAGGTACATTAGAACCATAATTCGAATTATTCTCATAATCCTCTATTATTCCAATACTACTCCCAGTAAGTTTAGAATTATAATATGATATCCCTACGAGTAGTGGAGAATCACCATTATTAAAACCATTAATACTTTGTTCATTCGAAGGCTCAAAAGAATTTACGTTAATTCCATTATCCTTTGTTAATGAGTTAAATTCATCAAATATCTCTTGCATTGTTTTTAATTTTCTATAACATTCTTCACCACCATCATAATTCTCTTCAAGGTCATGGATATTTATTGCCTTGCTAGCTATTAATGAAAATAGTAATCCATTAACATCCACATCCTCCGTTAAAACTACCGGTGTTTTTATTCCCTTTCCATTAACTTTCTTCAAAACATTCAACCACTGCTCTAAATTGTTAGGATTAGATATATTTAATTTATTTAAATATTCTTTGTTATATAATAATTCTACTGAATATGGTACAACTCCTATACCATAATACATATCACCCACTCTACCATAAGAACCTATTATTTTATAATATCTCTCGCTTAAGGTCAATTGTTTATAAACATCATCTAAATCATTCAAAACTCCCTTTTTGCTAAGTTCAATAATAGTATTTCTATTAGTAAAAATCAAATCTATTTCAGTACCTTTATTAATAGTCTCTAGGATATTACTTTTACCACCTAGTACGTCATTAAATTTTATTTCCACATCTGAGTTGTTTTTCTTGAAATCGTCAATCAAAAACTTAATAACACTGGAAGAATACTCATCAGTTGTGTCCATATATATATTTATTTTTTTTTGTTCTTCGCTTTTTTCTTTTTCAATAAATTTGCAAGATGAAAGAGTAAGCATCATAATTAAAATTACAAGAACACTACATAAATTATGGATAGATTTATATTTTTTTTTCATAAGTCACCTCTTTATATTAAGAAATATAAAATTTTTAAAAATTTATTCTCGATAAATTAATTAAATATAGAATTGTTACATATAATCTAAAAGGGGGTGAAATATATGAATTTACAGGTAGTATTTCTTAAAAAGAAGTTTACTTATTATGCCTTGGTAATTATTGTCTTTATCATGACGTTAAGATTTTTTTTATTTTTTACAAATAACTCAATAAGTACCTTTAATATTATTGATGAAACTAAAATGTTGCAGTCTGATTTAACCGGGGATGGAACTAAGGATATTCTCTACATAAAAACAGATGCAGATAAATATTATATTCAGATAAACTCAGAGGATAAAAGCTATTATCTAGAGCCTTCTAAAAAAATTAAGACTGTAGGTAATTATTATGTTGAGTGGCCAATGCGACTTACTTTAATGGACATATCTAGAAACAGTGTACCTGAAATATTTACTCAAGCCTCTATAGATAATACAGCTTCTAAAAATAATAAACCTATTCAACATGTATTTCTTTGGAATGGCGAAAAATTTGATGATATATTTTGTAGTAATAACAGTATTTTAGGATTTGTAGACAGTAAAAATAGTAAAACTCCTAAAGTCTTATCCGGAAATATCAAAGATGGTAAAATGAATTTTGTAAGTCATATTTTAATTAAAAATAGTTTAAAATCCTTTGACTATAACTATGCGGATAATTATATGGGGAAGGAAACAGTTCTGGGTTTCATAAATCTCATGCATAGCTTCCCACTGGCAGAACTTAACATATCAAAGGATATTTTCGCATCCGGCTTAAGCGGTAATGATATTTCATTATTAAACGATTTATCAAGCAGGAAAGTATATTTCAATTTCCAAGATGCAGTTTTCAAAGACACTGATTGGGATAAAAACGGTAATGCCAATCAAATTTTATGGACTTTAAATTTCAAAGGAACTAATACCCTTGATATAAAAGAAATAAAAAACTATACTATAGAATTAATTATTAAACTCACACCTAATAATAATGTTTCCACCTTTAAGATTACCTCTATCAATATTAAATAATAAAATAAAGCCTCTAGGTTTATAATACTTATATCTTCTAAACAACTACAAAAGGGACCGTATTATCGGTCCCAAGGGGGATGGGGGGGTTCCGCATAAAATAATTTATTTTTATAATAATTTATTTTATGCTAATGGAGATTTAACTCCGATTACATTTATAATATTAACATTTTCGTTAAGTTTT
>JANZQE010000449.1:0-4255 GCA_038040705.1 Clostridium sp.
GCAAGTATGAAAATGAAGAAAGAAAAAATCAGTAACTTAATATTAAGGGTTCAAGCATATGTAGATGAAAATGAGGTGACGGTATTATGATAAAAATTATAAGAGCAAATAGCAGTGATTTTAAAGATCACATGGAATTCATAAAACAAAGAGCAGAAGACGTCCAAAAGGATATAAATATTGTAGTGGATAAAATATTAGAAGATGTAAAAACTAGAGGCGACGTGGCAATAATAGAATACACGCAAAAATTTGATAGTAAATGCATTACAAAAGATAATCTTATTGTTTCAGAGGAAGAAATTAAAAATGCATATAGAATGGTAGACCCAGATTTTCTAGAGGCCATTAACCTTGCAAAGGAAAATGTGACTGAGTTTCATGAAAAACAAAAGCGAAACCCTTGGATGATGACAAGAGAACAGGGTGTTATTTTAGGACAAACTGTGAGAGGTGTGGAAAGCGCAGGGATATATGTACCAGGCGGTACAGCTGTTTACCCATCCTCAGTTATTATGAATGCAATTCCAGCAAAGATAGCTGGAGTTGAAAACCTAGTAATGGTAACACCACCCCTTGCGGATGGAAGTATTAACCCACATATTTTAGTAGCAGCGGATATAGCAGGGGTAAACAAGATTTATAAAGTAGGCGGTGCACAAGCAATAGCTGGGCTTGCGTTTGGAACAGAGAGCATTTCTAAGGTGGATAAAATAGTGGGACCAGGAAACATATATGTGGCTACAGCAAAAAAAAGTGTGTTCGGATATGTTGATATAGATATGATTGCAGGTCCTAGTGAAATATTAATTATTGCAGATAAAACTGCAAATGATAAATTTATTGCAGCGGATTTAATGTCTCAAGCTGAGCATGATGTGCTTGCATCAGCAATGCTTATAACAACATCTAAAGATCTTGCAGACAAGGTAGCATGTGAGCTTGAAATACAGATACAAACTATGAGTCGAAAAGAGATTATAAAAGAATCACTTTCTAAATATGGAGTTATCTTAATTGTTGATAATATAAATGAAGCTATAGATTTAGCAAATAAAATTGCACCAGAGCATCTTGAAGTTTTAGTAAATAACCCATTTGATTTATTAGGTAAAATAAAAAATGCAGGTTCTATATTTTTAGGGGCGTATTCGCCAGAACCACTAGGGGATTATATTGCAGGACCTAATCATGTTCTTCCAACCGGGGGCACCGCGAGATTCTTTTCTCCATTATCTGTAGATGATTTCATAAAAAAATCAAGTTACATATACTATACAAAAGAAGCCTTAGGTGAGGTCAAGGATAAGGTAATAAAACTTACAGAGGTTGAAGGACTAACTGCTCATGGAAATTCTATAAAAATGAGGTTTGAATTATGATACAGGATTTATTTAGAAGTGATTTAAGTGATTTTAAACATTATGAGGCTGGCAAAATTGATTACGAGATCAGGCTAAATGCCAATGAAAATTTTAGTAACTTTGATGAGGATGTAAGGAAAGAAATAGGTAGGGCAATAGAGAATTTTGTTTTTAATAGATATCCAGACCCACGAGCCTTTGAGGTATGTGGTCTTTATGCGCAATATTCAAATGTATTAAGCGAAAATATAATGGCTGGAAATGGGTCAGATGAGTGCATACAAATTATAGCTAATACTTTCTTAAATACAGGTGATAAGGTAGGCGTTCAAAGTCCTGATTTTTCAATGTATGGGTTATATACTAAAGTTGCAGGTGGAATACCAATTGAGTTTCCACTGAACTCTAATTTAAAATTGGATGTAGAAGGTTTTATTTATAGGGTCAATGAAGAAAAAGTTAAGATTGTATTTTTATCCAATCCTAATAATCCTACTGGTGGGATTATTTCAAGAGAGAACATTATTAAAATAATTGAAGAATGTAATTGCATAGTAGTTATTGATGAAGCATATTTTGAATTTTATGGAAAGACTGTAGTGGATTTAATTTACAAGTATGAAAATCTAATTGTACTTAGAACTTGTTCTAAGTTTGGACTCGCAGCAGTTAGGCTAGGATTCTTGATCACTGGTGAAGTTCTAATGAGGGAACTTGAAAAAGTAAAACCACCTTATAATGTGAATGCAATTTCCCAATGTATTGGATCGGTTATTATGAAAGATTCAGAGATAATAAATAAAACTGTTGAATGTATTCTTATAGAGAAAAAGTACTTACTCCAAGAACTAAGTACTATTTCTTCCATAAAAATATACGAATCAGAAGCAAATTTTATATTGATAGAGCCGGAAAATGCTAAAAAAATGAAAGAAAGACTTTTAGAAAAAAGCATAAATGTAAGAGGGTTTGATTCGGGCAGATTACAAAATTGCTTGAGAATAACGGTAGGAAGCAGAGAAGAAAATTTTTATTTATTAACCAATATTTCCCAGGAAATGAAAGAAATAAATGTGCTTTAATATATTAATTTTGTAAACTTAAGGAGTGAGGCATGTGATTGAAAGACAAGCAAAGATTGTTAGAGAAAGTAATGAAACAAAAATAGATTTAAATATAAATTTAGATGGAGCTGGAAAATATGAAGGAGATACAGGCATAGGTTTTTTTGATCATATGTTATGTCTTTTTGCAAAACAAGGACTTTTGGATTTGGGTGTAAATGTTCAAGGAGATTTAAATGTAGACTCCCATCATACAATTGAGGATGTAGGTATAGTGCTTGGAAGTGCTATTAAAGAAGCCATGAAAGGCAAAGAGGGCATTAAGAGATACGGAACTAGTTTTATACCACTGGATGAAACACTTGCAACGGTGTCTTTAGATCTTAGTGGTAGAGCTTTCCTAGTATTTGAAGGAAATTTTACTGTAGATAGGCTTGGAAGTTTTGATACAGAAATGGTGGAAGAATTTTTTAGAGCTGTTGCATCTAATGCTGGAATAACGATTCATGCAAGAGTAATTTACGGGAAAAACAACCATCATATGGTGGAAGCATTATTCAAAGCATTTGGAAAAGCCCTAAGTGAAGCTCTTACCTACGACGCTCGGATAAAAGGAGTACTATCTACAAAAGGATTTTTATAAAGGAGGGAATATTATGATAGCTATAGTAGATTATGGTGTGGGAAATTTAAAAAGTGTTCAAAATGCTCTTAAAATGCTTTCTATTCCTTCTATAATATCTTCAGATAATGAGGAAATAGCAAATAGTAGAAGCATTATTGTTCCAGGTGTTGGTGCTTTTCCAGATGCAATGAAAAATATGAAGGCTAGAGGCCTTGATAAGGTAATCATATCCGCAGCAAAAAAAGGAAAACCAATACTTGGTATATGTCTTGGTATGCAACTCTTCTTTGAAGAAAGTTACGAGCTTGAAACATGCCAGGGGTTAGGTTTTTTTAAAGGAAAAATTGTGAAATTAGAGGGTTCTATAAAAATTCCTCATATGGGATGGAATAATTTATCTTTTGAAAATTATACTCCATTACTAAGTGGTGTAGAGGAAAATAATTATGTGTACTTTGTTCATTCTTATTATGCAGAAGTCAATGAGAAGGGCATAGTAAATGCGTATAGTACCTATGAAAAGAAAATACCTGCAATTGTAAGCAAGGGTAATATATTTGGTATGCAGTTTCACCCAGAGAAAAGTGGGGAAGCTGGTATGAAACTACTTCAAAACTTTGGGAGGCAAGTATAATGAAGATATTTCCAGCTATAGATATGAAAAATGGGAAATGTGTTAGACTTTATCAGGGTGAATTTACATCTGCTAAAATTGTGGCAGAAGATCCCTTGCAAACAGCTTTAAAGTTTGCAGAGCAGGGAGCGGAATATCTACATATGGTAGATTTAGATGGAGCATTAACTGGAACCATTGATAATTTAAATAGTATTAGTAAAATTTTGAAGGACGTAAGGATTCCTATTCAATTAGGTGGAGGAATAAGGAGTTTAGCTACCATTGATATGCTAATTGAAAAAGGACTGAGTAGAGTAATACTTGGGACAGCGGCTTTGAACAATCCAGTCCTTGTAAAAGAGGCTCTTAAAAAATTTGGAGATAAAATTGCAGTGGGTATTGATGCAAGAGATGGATATGTAGCAGTGGAAGGTTGGAAAACTAGAAGTAAAATAGAGTATATAGATTTTGCTAAAGAAATGGAATCTCTAGGAGTAAAAACTATTATCTTTACAGACATAAGTAAGGATGGAACTTTGACGGGACCTAATTTTTACGCAACAGGTAAAATGAATGATATGGTGTC
>JANZQE010000450.1:0-7418 GCA_038040705.1 Clostridium sp.
AGACATTAATACACCTCCAATTACTGTTAATTATTTGTCTCCATATTTGATGCAATAATTTTTGCCTCTTCTTTAGTACTACTTGGTCCAGAAATATTAAATTTCCCATTATATTTACTGTCTACTTCATTTAATCTTATAATTATTTCATTGAAATCCTTTGATGTATCTATTGTACCCGTCACTTCATATTGCCCTTTTTCACTGCTTTGCGTTTCTATAAAAGAACTATACCTCATAGTTTTAAAAATATTGTTCTTCGCCCATATTCTCTTTATTATAACCTGCAGTTTAATACCATCAACCTCTATAGTCCCAGTAAATACATGATTTAAAGATAATTTTTTCTTTAATACTCCTATAAGTGTAATTTCAGTCGATTTTTGAAATTCATTATTCTCTGCATACATATATCCACCAAAGCTTCTTTCAATATTTATAGGTCTAAAATATATAACAGATATTAAAATAATACCAATAATTGCGATTGTAATTGAAGCCTTTAACTCTACTCTATCCACTTTATCACCTCAAATCTATATTATTCCATTTAATAATAATTTTTCTACTTAATGCTATCCTTAATATTATAAACTAAATTATACTAAAGTGCATTAAAAATACTACTCAAGAGCAAATTATAATAATTTCACTTCCCTAAAATTTAAAGTACATATATTAATACAAATGTATCAATATATGTACTTTAATAAACTTTATTTAACTTTCCAAGTTGTTCCTTCCTTAGTATCAAGAAGTTCTATATTCATGGCTATAAATTCATTTCTTATTTCATCTGCTCTTGCCCAATTTTTACTGGCTCTTGCTTCCGCTCTTTCAATTATAAGCCTCTTAATAAGCTCATCATCTATATCTGAATCTTCATTTTTGGCTTTCATAAGATCTAACGAGAATATCTTATCAAAGTCTTCTATGAGCATAGCTTTTTCTTTGTTATTAAGTTCATCATCCTTTAAAACTTCAAAAAGTACAGTAAAAGCATTTGCTATATTTAAATCATCACTAATACAAAACGAGAATTTTTCTTTGTAAATTGAAACTTTCTCACCACTTATACCATCTTTTTCATCAACGGAAGTTAAGATAGTAGCAATTCTCTCTTTAAGTTTTTTATACCCCTTTTTAGCCTCATTTAAACTTTCAAAGCTAAATAGTAGTTGTTTTCTATATTTAGATTGTAGACAGAAATATCTATAATCTAGCGGACTATAGCCTTCTTCTTCAAGTTTTGCGAGCGTTAAGAACTCTCCAGTAGATTTTGACATTTTTCCACTATCTACTACTAAGAACTCTGCATGCATCCAGTATTTAACCCATTTATGCCCTAGAACCCCTTCAGACTGCGCTATTTCATTAGTATGATGTATAGCAATATGATCTACCCCACCACAATGAATATCTAAATATTCACCAATGTATTTAACAGACATTGCAGAACATTCTAAATGCCAGCCTGGAAAACCTTTACCCCATGGCGATTCCCACTGCATAATTTGATTTGAGAACTTAGAATTCGTAAACCATAACACAAAATCCAGGGGATTTTTTTTATTAGGATCTATTTCTATTCTACTTCCCGCTACCAGTTCATCTATACTAATATTCGCAAGCTTAGAGTAATCTTCAAATTTATCAATTTCAAAATATACATTTCCATTAGAAACATACGTGTAACCTTTTTCCTGAAGTTTACTTATGAAGTCTATCATATCCTGAATATGCTCTGTAGCCCTACATACTATAGTTGGTCTTTTTATATTAAGTTTAGTGCAGTCATCAAAAAAAGCATCTTCATAAAATTTAGCAATTTCCCATACGGTTTTATGCTCACGGCTTGCACCTAAAGTCATTTTATCTTCGCCTTCATCTCCATCAGATTGAAGGTGCCCTACGTCAGTAACATTCATTACATGCTTAACTTTGTAGCTTTCATACTCTAAGGATTTTTTTAATACATCTTCAAAAATATAAGTCCTTAAATTACCTATATGTGCATAGTTGTACACTGTAGGTCCACAAGTATACATGCCCACCTTACCTTCTTTATAAGGCACAAACTCATCTTTATTTCCAGTCATTGTATTATAAACATTAAAACTCATTATATTCACTCCTTCTTAAATGGTAAATGAAACCTAGAATTTTTAAAATATAAAAAGCCACAGGCATGCTGTAGCTTTAACCTTTAAAATATAAAATAATTACTGATTGTTTTATTTCTTAAAGCAACAGTATATATAAATTCTAACATAATATTTAGATAATGCAATAAATTATCACAATAATTCAAAATTTATTGCAAAAATAACAACCAAGTCTTAACACTAAATTAGTTTTAAGCTTGGTTGTTATAATAAAGCAATTATTTTCTTTTTGCAGATTGCTTTTTGCTTGTGGCATTCTGGTTTTTGCCAGTCTCTCTAGTTATAGGTGTGTCATAGTTACTTTTAACTAATCTAGAAAATTTATTATCGGGTTGACTATCTTTAGGCATAAAAACATCTCCCTTATCTATAATTATATCTATAGGTTTTGCTATTTTTAAAATTATATTCTAATAAATTTTTTAAATATACTTGGTGCTCCAACTGTAATCCATAATCCAACTACAAAATATCTGAAAAAATCTGAGTATATGCTAATAGGAAGCACTTCCTTTAATATGCTTTTTATAGCTATAAGAATACCTAACCCAAATGCTAATTTTATTAATTGTAATTTAATAGTGCTTCTAACCTCGAACTGAACATATTTTGACTCTAATATATATCCAATAAAAAATCCTAGAACTGTTCCTGATATTGTATAATAGGTTTTATCTCTAAAAAATATCATACAAGCAATCATCGGTATAACAATTATCATAAATATCCAGTCCCTTTTTGTTGCCTTAGCATAATCAAAAATATAATTAGATATAAGCGTCCATATAATTCCAACCACTATTCCACCAATTACATCTACTGGGTAATGCAGCCCAAGATATAGTCTAGAAAGTCCAACTAAAAAGATTATCGTGATTCCAATTACATAAATCCATTTTCTCTTTACCTTAATAATAGCTGAAACCCAAAAGGTTGTAGCTCCTTGAGTATGTCCGCTTGGAAAAGATTGTCCTGTTGCAGTTTTCAACCGAATGGATCTTACTCCAGCTTCCCCTATGGGCCTAGCTGTATTAAATATACCCTTAAGTGCTGAGTTTATAAGTGTACTTGTTAGTATTGCAAACCCTAATTTATACCCAAACTCTTTACTTATACACCAAAATACTATAGCAGCCGCAATAATATAAAAATACTCTTCCCCAGTCATTGTGACTATTTGAAAGAATGCATCCCAAAAGGGAGAAGTTATAGATTGAACAAATTTAATAATTTCTAGCTGCATATTGTACTCCCTCTTTTTTAGTTATTATATGAAATCTATTCGATATACTTATGTTAAATTCCTTTATCTTTCCTTCAGCATGTACAAAACAAAAAACCAATCTAAAATATAGATTGATTTTTAAAATATAGCTTACAAGCTTAATTTACCTTTTAAAATTCTTCACTCTACCTTTTCATAATCTACATCAATAATAGCACTATCACTATAATTGATATCATCCGATTCATCTGAATACTTTTCACTATTATAAATATTGGGCTTCACATCATTCTTACCCTTTGCACTTAACTTATATATAATGTTCTTAACACCCTTTATTATTTTATAACCATACCATGCTACAATCCCTAAAATTGGAATTGCGATAATAAACATAGCTATATAAGGTAATGTCATAAGTAAAAGAATAAAGATACCAATTGATAAAGCTGACTTCATAAATCTTGAAATTGTATATTCCATGATAATATTACCCTTCCTTCATTTAATACAATTATTATCTAAGTAATAATCTCATTATATCATACAAATAAGATTTAGTATTAATTGCAACCTAAGAAAGTATTAATAAATTATTAATATTCACTTTATTTTGAATTATTATAGCATCCCACCATCTATGTTTATCACTTGACCCGTAATATATCTTGAATTTTCACTGGCTAAAAAAGTTACAAGCATTCCAACATCGCAAACTTCCCCAAATTTCATCATGGGTATTTCAGAAGTTAAGGATTTTCGTTCTCCCTCACTTAACCAATTATTCATTTCTGTATCTATAACTCCTGGAGCTATAGCATTAACTCTAACATTAGAGGGTGCAAGTTCCTTAGCTAGTGCCTTTGTAAACGAATTGATAGCTCCCTTAGACGCAGAGTAAATAACTTCACAAGACGCCCCTACATTACCCCACATTGAGGATATATTTATTATGCTACCACTTTTCTGTTTTATCATTTCTTTTACAACACTATGAGAACAATTTATCGTACCCTTAAGATTTACATTTAATATTTTGTTCCAATCCTCCGGCCCCTCATCCATAAATAACCCTATTTTAGATATCCCCGCATTATTAATCAATAAATCAATTTTACCTAATTTTTCAATAGTAGTTTTTACCATATATTTTGAAAACTCATAATCACTTACGTCACCTTTTATTTTTAAGGCATAAACTCCGAGTGCTCTAATTTCCTGTAATGTTTTTTCAGCTGCGTCGTCATTACTTTTATAATTTATTACAACACACGCACCAGCCTTAGCAAGCTCTATAGCAATACCCTTTCCAATTCCTCTAGATGCTCCTGTAACTATAGCTACTTTACCTATTAAATTCATATAATATCTTCACCTCCATATTATTATACTATAAATTGTCTCTGTACATAATACCAAATTAGAGCCATCCTTTTTATAACTTCTACCTATTTGCATTTCACACAATTTATGTTACATTTTAAGTAGATCTATTTAAATAGCAGCATTTGATAAATGCAGTTGGAGGAACAAATGGCTAAATCAGAAAGAGAATTTGGTGAAGGACCTATAAATACAATAACTAATTATGTGTTTTGGTTTTTTCTGGGCAATCTATATTTTTTACTTTTAAACATTCCGCTACTTATGGTATTAATTGTAATTTTATTTAATGGTTCTGCCCCACTTCCAAAAGGGTTCATAGCTATAATTGCTATATGTTGTATTCCAATTGGACCTGCTTTCACAGCCCTTCTTAGTGTTATGGGGAAACTTATTCGTGAAAAAGATATAAACATTACAAAAGATTTTTTTAAAGCTTATAAGACTAACTTCACTCAATCATTATTTTTTGGAACTCTTGAAATAATACTAATATCTATACTATACGTTGATATTCAATTTCTTGCTTCCAGTAGTTACCCACGAATTTTAACTAGTTTTATTTTTATAATTATATGTTTAATTTTCCTAATGAGTTTACACGTATTCCCAGTAATCTCAAGATTTTATTTAAGCAAGAAAGATGTTATTAAACTTGCTTTATACTATACTATTCGAAAATTTCATATTACGATTTTAAATTGTACTAGCTTTATAATTGTAGGTTTCATATTTACTCAAGTTACTACATTTGTATTCATATTTATGTGGAGTATTATTTGTTACTTTATAATGGTGTATGAGCAGAAAATACTAATTGAAATTGAAGATAAATTTATTAAAACTACTGAGAAAGTCTTACAATAAGGTGTTTTTTAAAAAATATGGAACGGCCAATCACTATTTAATAAAATTAAATTAGTGCTTGGCCGTTCCATTTAATTTAAACCACAAAATGGTAACCTATTCATCCATTTTAAAATACGCTAAATATATAGCTTGGTTATCACCATATATCCATTCATATATGATAATATATATAATATAATATAATAAAATTATATACTTTAAAATATTATTAGCTAGTTTCAACTAATAAGGAGGAAAATAAATTGAATAAAATCGAACAACTAACCGTAGATACTATAAGAGTTCTATCCGCAGAATCAATACAAAAAGCAAACTCAGGTCATCCAGGTCTGCCTCTAGGTGTAGCACCAATGGCCTATACATTATGGTCCAAACACATGAAACATAATCCTTCTAATTCTAAATGGCAGGATAGAGATAGATTTGTTCTCTCAGCGGGACATGGGTCAATGCTTGAATATTCACTGCTCCATCTATTTGGGTATGGTCTAACTATTGACGATTTAAAGGATTTCAGACAATTTGGAAGCTTAACACCTGGTCATCCAGAATTTGGTCATACAAATGGTGTTGAAGTTACAACAGGTCCACTTGGGCAGGGAATTGCAAATGCAGTTGGTATGGCAATAGCCGAAAGTCATCTTGCAGCAAAATTTAATACAGATGAACATTCAATTGTAGATCATTATACATATGCTATATGTGGCGATGGAGATAATATGGAAGGAATTTCAGGGGAAGCAGCATCTCTTGCAGGTACCTTAGGACTTTCTAAGCTTATTGTAATGTATGACTCAAATAGTATATCTATAGAAGGAAGCACAGATATTGCATTTACAGAGAATGTAGGCAAAAGATATGATGCCTATGGATGGCAAGTTTTATATGTAGAAGATGGCAATGATACTGAAGCAATAAGTAAAGCAATTGAAGCTGCAAAACTTGAGCTAAATAAGCCTTCCTTTATTGTAATTAAAACTATCATAGGATTCGGTTGTGCTAAAAAACAAGGTACGGCTTCCGCACATGGTGAGCCACTTGGAGAAGAAAATATAACTGCAATGAAAAAATGTATGGGCTGGAACCTAGATCCATTTACAGTTCCAACTGAAGTAACTAAACATATGGAAAATATAAAATCAGAACTTAATGCAAAAGAAGAAGCTTGGAACACGCTTTATGCGGAGTATAGCAAAAAAAATCCTGAACTTGCTAAAGAATATGAAGTTTGGCAAAGTGGCGAACTTCCTATAGATTTACTTAAAGTAGAAGAAATGTGGAAATTTGAGGGAAAAGCTGCAACAAGGAGTTCATCTGGAGCAGTAATAAATATATTAGCAAAATATGTACCAAACCTTATAGGTGGTTCTGCAGATCTTGCGCCTTCTAACAAAACAAATATGAAGGGTATGGGTGATTTCTCTAGGGAAGATAGAAATGGAACTAATCTTCATTTTGGAGTAAGAGAGCATGCAATGGCAGCTATTGCAAATGGCATATATGTACATGGAGTCCATAAACCTTTTGTTTCATCTTTATGTGTATTTATGGATTACATGAAGGGTGCCATGAGATTATCTGCTCTTATGGGTCTTCCAGTAACTTATGTCCTTACTCATGATAGTATAGCAGTTGGTGAAGATGGTCCTACTCATGAACCGATTGAACATCTTGCAGCACTCAGAGCTTTACCAAACTTTAACGTATTTAGACCAGCTGATTCTAAAGAAACAGCTGCTGGTTGGTATTCTGCAATGAATTCAAAAACAACTCCT
>JANZQE010000451.1:0-3174 GCA_038040705.1 Clostridium sp.
GATCAATTCGTTCAAGTATATATGTTAAGAATTCTATCTCTTTATGGGTATCTAATGGCTCACTCTCTTCAGCGGTAATAAATAAATATTTAGCTAAACTAAGATGTCCTGTTCCTAAAATCCGGTTGGCGATGGTAAGGAGTTCCGCAGGCTTCTTGACCTTTTGGTAGGGTGTATATCTTTCACTGCCTATGGCAAATAGCAATGGATGAACCCCCGCTGCGTCTATTGCATGCACTTCTTTCAAACCAGGAATTTCATATTTCACCGCATTACCTGTTAAATCATGGATAAGCTCACCGAAAGAAGTATCCTCTTTAGGAGGACGACCAACAACTGTAAACGGCCAGATCCCATTTGATTTTGCGTATTCTTTATGCACCCTCATTAATGGAAAATCATGAATAAGACTATAATATCCAATGTGATCACCAAAGGGGCCCTCAGGTTTCGTTTCACCTGGATGAATTTCACCAGTAATGACAAAATCAGCATCAAGACTAATACAATAACCATCAACATAAGAGTAACGAAAATTACGCCCTGAAAGAAGTCCTGCAAAGGTCATTTCACTTAGTCCCTCAGGTAATGGCATGATGGCAGCTAGCGTATGGGCAGGAGGACCTCCAATAAAAATACTCACTTTAAGAGGTACACCCAGCTTGTTCGCCTTCTCTTGATGAATGCCTATTCCGCGGTGAATTTGATAGTGGAGTCCTACTTCTTTATTCATTTCATAATCGTTGCCACTAAGCTGAACACGGTACATTCCTAAATTACTATTCATAATACCAGGTTTTTCTGGATCTTCTGTATAGACTTGTGGCAAAGTAACAAATGCCCCTCCATCATTTGGCCAATGGTGAATAAGTGGAATGTCACAAATTTGTATTTCCGTGAATCCAGCTAATTTATTACTGGCTTTTTTCAAAGGGAGTGCCTTTGAGGCTGCCCATCCTGTACTTATATGCTTAAATAAATTTTTAATTATACTCATTGGATTATTGCGTACTGCAATCACTTTCTTAGTTGACTCTAACGTATTTCTAAAGATAAACTTACTTCTCTCTAGTGTACCGAATAAATTTGATACCGCTGAAAATTTCGAGCCCTTAACATTCTCAAATAAGAGCGCAGGGCCACCAGCTGCGTTAACCCTCATATGTATAGCTGCCATCTCAAGGTTCGGATCCACTTCCTCTTGTACCCTAACTAATTGACCAGCTTTTTCTAAATCAACAATACATTCTTCTAAATTATGATACATTCTTTCAATCCTCATTTCTTTAGTAATTTTTAATCATCATGTTTCAATATTATCCATTTAATTTTATGATTGTTTCTTCAATATTGGAAGTTAACCCAGCTATTATTAGCCTATCTCCCTTTAATATTTTTGTATCTCCATCAGGAAGAAATTCAACTCCATCCCTAATTATTTCAAATATCCTAAAATTTGAAGGAAATTTTAATTCCTTTAAGGTTTTATTATAAAGTACAGGATTTAAAGGTATAATCTCCATAATAGATATTTTATTTTCTATATTATTCTCTATTTTATCTATATTCTCATATCTAAATATTTTATCAAAACAAATAGGGAATAATACACATGATATTAAAACAATCAATACAAATGCTGAATAAATTGAAGACTCCATTATTCCTAGATTAAAAGCCATTTGTGCACCAACTATTAATACACTTAGCTGTGATGATAGTATAACTCCACTTGCAATAGCTTTATTATATCCAAACATAAAAGTCATAAACAGAGAGGGTACTAATTTAACAATAAAAATCACAAATAAAAATACCGGAATATACAAAAGCGCCCTAGGCTCTTCAAAAACACTTGAAAGATCAATGTTAACTCCAACCATTATAAAAAATATTGGAATTAGAAATCCATAGCCTATGATATCTAGTTCATATTTTAATTCTTCCTTTTCTTTGTCTAATATGAATGTAAAGATAATTCCTGCTAAAAATGAACCTAACACTACCTCTGTATCTATTTTCTGTGAAATTGTAACAAGTACTAACATTAATGCAAACGCTGCACGAACACCAATATGTAGTCTGCTAAAAGCACTTGCTGATAAATCTAATATATGTGAAAATCGTTTTATAATTTTGTAAATTAATAGAGATGCCAAAAATAAAATAAGAAATAAGAAACTTTTATAAGTTAATCCATTAATCATAGTTGACGAAATTATACTTAATGAAATTAAACATACAAATTCACTAATTAATGCAAATATGAGTATGGTTTGACCATAATCTGAGTTTAATATCCCCCTTTCTTTTAGAAATGGTACAAGAAGCCCTGGTGCTGACGCTGTAAGTAAAATAGTTATAAAAGGTACATTTTTAATAATGCCAAATTTATACATAAGTGATGAAGCTATATATGACACTAAAAGTGAAATCCCAAACATGAAAATACACATTATAATCCTGCGAATAACTTTTTTCTTTTCAGATTTTACATTTATTTTATCAAAATCCAACTCTAAACCACTTAAAAACATCAAATATGCAAGTCCAAGATGAGATATAAAACTTATCCAAATATCATCATGTACTAAATTTAAGAAACTTTTTCCAATTATCATTCCAACCAAGATTTCCCCTACAACAAAAGGAATTTTGAACCTTTTGATAGAATTAATAATTAGTGGTGTAATAAATGCAAAAATGGAAATGATTAATAGTGAGTCATAATTTATATTTTCCATATCCCAATACCCCCTTTTTTTAATTTTCTGATTTTAGTATAGTCTATATTGCTACTTCATCCTCTAGTATTGTTAAAATAATTCTACTATGATAAAATTAAATTAGCAATAACTTAATAAAAAGAGGTGAATTATTTATGGCATACTCAACTGGTGAAAAACCTGGAAATGGTACATACGTTTGTAAAATTTGCGGACAAAAAGTGGTATTAGATGATAATACTGATACTTTACCACCATGTCCTAAATGTAAAAAAACAAACTATAGAAAAGCTTAAAATATTTTTGTCTAATAATATAGCTGCAGAAGGCAGAATATCTGAAAGGTGCTAGGCTCCTTTCAAATATTTTGCCTTCTTTCTTTTGTGCAAATTTTCAAATTTACTGTTATAATCATTTAGGGTGAAGAAAAATGAAGAAAAAATATATA
>JANZQE010000452.1:0-5722 GCA_038040705.1 Clostridium sp.
TTATTGATTCTATGAAAGTTTTTAAGTTTGACGGCCTAAAGGATGCCAAAAATGTTATAGATATAGGCACTGGAGGTGGTTTTCCAGGTATACCTATGAAAATAATGAAACCTGAGATAAATATAGTACTATTAGATTCACTGAATAAAAGAATCAAGTTTTTAAATGAAGTAATTAAAGATTTAGAACTTAAAAATATCAGTGCTATTCATGGTAGGGCAGAAGATTTTGCACAAGAGCATCAGTATAGAGAAAAGTTCGATGTTGCAGTTTCAAGGGCTGTTGCTAATTTAACAGTTTTAAGTGAATATTGTATACCGTATATAAAGGTTGGGGGATACTTTGTTGCTATGAAAGGACCAGCTGCCGAAGAGGAAATTAAGTGTTCACAAAACGCAATAAGGAAACTCGGAGGACGAATAGAGCATATAGAAAAAGTACAAATTGAAGATAGTGACTTAAAACATAATCTAATAATAATAAGTAAAATTGCTGGAACCCATAGGCAGTATCCTAGAAAAGCAGGTATAGTTTCTAAAAATCCACTATTATAATGTTATAATTTGTCGTACGAAAAAATAAAAAAAAAGAAGGATATTAGACAAAAAGAGAGAATTGTTAATATAAGGAAAAAACTTGAGGGATGGTATATTATGCAAAATAACGTAAATTATGTAGCCATAGAATTAATATCACCAAATATTTATCAGCCTAGAAAGCATTTTAATGAAGAAACAATTGAAGAACTGTCACTTTCAATTAAATCTTACGGAATAATTCAACCACTAACAGTTAGAAAGAGTGGAGAAACAAGATATGAATTGGTAGCGGGAGAGAGAAGACTCAGAGCAGCAAAAAAAATAGGACTCCAGCAGGTTCCAGTAATTATTATAGATATTACAGATAAAGATTCTGCCGCTATTGCATTACTAGAAAATTTGCAAAGAGAAGATTTAAACTTTTTAGAAGAAGCTGTAGCTTATTATAATCTTATTCAAGATCATTCTTATACACAAGAACAGTTAGCACAAGTAATAGGAAAGAAACAATCGACAATAGCTAATAAATTAAGATTACTAAAGCTGGATAAAGAAATAACAAATGTCTTGGTAGAAAACAAACTTACTGAAAGACATGCGAGAGCTCTCCTAAAATTAACTGATTTAAATATTCAAAAGAAAGTGCTTAAAATAATTATTGATAAATCACTTAATGTTAAGCACACAGAGCAACTTATTGAAAAAGAATTATTAAAGCTATGTAGAGATGAAGTGGCAGTAGAGGGAAAGAAAAAAATAAAAGGTATTTTTGCACCTAGAGTATATATAAATACTATTAAACAAGTTTTCGATAAGTATGGTATAAATGCAGAATATAGATCTAAGGAATTAGAAGATAGTATAGAAGTTACAATAAGAATACCTAAAAAATAATATGTATTAAAAAAAGAGAATGTTTCACGTGAAACATTCTCTTTTTTTACATGTTTTTTAAGTAATTTTGAAAAAAGACTATTAAATTGTTGTACATAAATATATAATGAGCTATATAGAAATATATAGAGCTATTTAGAATTATATAGAACTATTTAGAAATATATAGAACTATATAGAAAAAATAACTTATAAAAATATGAATAATAATACGAATGGTAGGTGTAGTCATGAAAACTATATGTATTTTCAATCAAAAGGGAGGGGTAGGTAAAACTACTACAAATATAAACTTATGTGCTTATTTAGCTATGCAAGGTAAAAAAGTTTTAACTATAGATATCGATCCTCAAGGTAATACTACAAGTGGGCTCGGATTTGATAAAAAAAAGATAGATTTATCAATGTATGATTTATTAACATCAGATATATCTATAAGAGATACCATAAAAGAATGCGAGCTAATAAATAATTTGTTTGTAGTACCTTCTACAATGGAACTTGTAGGCGCAGAAGTAGAATTAATAAATAGAAGTAATCGCGAGAATATGCTAAAGGAAAAGTTAAAAGAAATTGAGGGTGAATTTGATTTTATTTTTATAGATTGTCCACCATCATTAGGGATATTAACTATAAATGCTCTTGTCGCTTCAGATACTGTAATTACACCTATTCAATGTGAGTTCTATGCATTAGAAGGTGTTGGTCAATTAATTAATACCATAGGTCTTGTTA
Source organism: Clostridium sp. (assembly GCA_038040705.1). Lineage (GTDB taxonomy): Bacteria > Bacillota > Clostridia > Clostridiales > Clostridiaceae > Clostridium_AD. Next base: position 2,169 of record JANZQE010000452.1, read on the forward strand.
GAAAATCCTTAAATAAAAAATTGGAAGTTGAGGGCATAATTCTGAGCATGTATGACAATAGGACAAAGCTTTGTAACGAGGTTGTGTCAGAAGTTAAAAAATACTTTAGTGATAAAGTTTATGAAACAACTATACCTAGAAATATAAGACTCGCAGAAGCTCCAAGTTTTGGATTGCCAATTATGTTGTACGATGACAAATGTAAAGGTGCAGACGCTTACGAGCAGTTAGCAAATGAATTTTTAGATAGACAAGGGAGATGATTAGGATTGAACAAAAAATTTGGGTTAGGTAAGGGGCTTGGTGCACTAATACCAGAAGAAGTATCTGAGGATGGTTCTTTTATTCTAAAAGTATCAATGAACTTGATTAAGGCTAACAAAGATCAGCCAAGAAAAAGTTTTGATCCTGGGAAAATATCTGAATTGGCACAATCAATAAAAGAGCATGGTGTGATTCAACCTATCATACTTAATAAAGAAGGTGATATATATGTAGTTATAGCAGGCGAGAGAAGGTTCCGGGCAGCTAAAAGTATTGGACTTGCCGATATACCTGCAATTATAATGAATGTTGATAATAAAAAAATATTAGAATTATCATTAATAGAAAACATACAAAGAGAAGATTTAAATCCCATTGAAGAGGCTATAGCATACAAGAAACTTATATTTGATTTTAGTCTCACTCAGGAAGAAATAAGTAAAAAGGTTTCCAAGTCAAGAACAGCTATAACAAATTGTATGAGATTACTAAACTTAGATGAAAGAGTTCAAGATTACATAATAGACGGGGTAATATCTGAAGGACATGGAAGGGCTATATTAGGTCTAAATGATAAACAAGTTCAATATGAAATTGCCCAGATGGTTATTGATGACAGTCTTAATGTTAGGCAAACAGAGAGAGTAGTTAAAAATTTCGATAGTGAAAAAGCCGTAAAAGTAGTTGAAAAACCGAATAATATATATTACAAAGATGTATTAAACAAGTTAGAAGATCATTTTGGAACTAAAGTTTTTATAAATTCTAAAAGTAAAAACAAAGGTAAAATAGAAATTGAGTATTATTCAGAAGAAGATTTTGAAAGGATTTTAGAAGTTTTTAATATATAATGTTTCACGTGAAACATAATGGAGAGGATGTAATTTAAAATGCAGAGTATATTTAATTTTATAGATAATGCACAGGTATATATAATATTAGCACTTATAATTGTTGTTATCATATTAATGGTAATAATTATAATGACATATACATTTTTGAATAAATTAGAAAAAAAGTATAGAAAGTTGATGAGAGGAGTAAATAAAAAGAATTTAGAAGATGTGGTTATATCATATTTAGATAGAATCGATGAAGTTAAAGAAGAAAATGACAGTATGAAACAAATGTATGATGGATTAGATGGACGATTAAAAACGTGTGTTCAGAAAACTTCTATTATAAGGTATAAAGCTTTTGATAATGTCGGAAGTGATTTAAGTTTTTCCATAGCACTGCTTGATGGAAACCAGGATGGAGTTATATTAACTAGTATATATGGTAGAAACGAAAGCACTACCTATGCTAAACCTGTAGATAAAGGAATATCCAGGTATGAATTATCTGAGGAAGAAAGCAAAGTACTAGAACAAGTTGTGAGTTCAAAAGAATAAGTATAAATTTGCTGTAATAAAAAATTAAATATAGGCAACACTAAAAACAAAGGGGTTTTTAGTATGATAATATGTATTTCTCAGGAACTTGTTGTTTTGCAAAATGAACTAATTAAAAGAGGGCATACTGTAATAAATAATAGAGAAAACAATGTTAGTTGTGATGCAATTATATGTAATCTTAAAAATGGTGGGCTCATAAACTTAAATATGCAAAATAATATAAGAAGAGAAGGAACTTTAATTATAGATAGTGGAAGTAAGACCATTGATGAAATAGAATATATACTAAGCAATAGAGTATATAGTAATATTTTTTAAAAACTATGTATTAGTGTATTTTTAGTTTAAAGTTTAAATATGTACAACCATTATTAAAAACAACTTTAGGAACATAAGAAGGAATACGAAGTATGGAACACTATCATACTTCGTATTCCTTCAAATATTTTTAAAATTAAATTTCAAGATCCTTTATAAGCGAATCATTATAAAGGGAATTTAATTTTCTACCACCTATAGTTTTAAGTATTGAATGATATAAACCGTTTGATATAGCGTCAGCAAGCATCATTACCGTATATAATCTTGTATTTTGAAGAACCATAAATTCAAAAGCCCCAGATATATTTACAACTCCTGTTATGCTTAAGTTACCCACTTTAGGTAAATCTTTATTCATAGCTGCACCAGGGCTTAAGGGTTTTTCTTCAACAATGATTTTACCTACATTTTGCAAACTGCCAAGGCAGGCATCAATTGCGATAATGTATGGATTGGTATAAGTGTAATTAATCTCATCAATTATTTCACATAAATTTTTGGCATGTACAGGACATTCTAGACTTCCATAAACATGAATTTCATTCCTGACCATAAATTTAAGTTTATTTCCAACTAGTGGTCCTAAACTGTCACCAGTAGATCTGTCCGTACCAATACATAAAACAACAATAGGGCGTGAGCATTTAGCTATGGGAATAATATACTGGCTTATAATATCTCTTAATTTATAAGTGCAATCTTTGGACATCGAATCTAAAATAACTTTATCTACCATAAAAAACCTCCTATTTGGATGTTATCCATCTAGGAGGTTTTTTATTCTATAAAACTTCAACTTTTTTCAATATATTGTAAAATACCACTAAAAACATACAGAATAACATTCCAAGAATACCATTTGCCCTGAGCCCTATAAATATAGCGGCTAAGACCGCTACAGGATGAATGCCTAGTGAGGTAGAAACGATTTTAGGTTCTATGATTTGTCTTACTATGGTAATAATTATATAAGATATCAAAAGTCCCAAAGCTGCTACATAATTATGGGACACAAAGAAAATTATTATTAAAGGAAGGTATATTGCTCCTATGCCAAAAATAGGGAGTAAATCGAATATCCCACACAATATGCTTAGTGTAACAGCATATTTAACTTTAAAAATAAAAAAAACAACTAAAGTTTCTAAAAATGTTATAGTGATTATCAATAAATAAGAGAGTATATAATTTTTAAACATTTTTTTTGATTCAAGAAATATATAGTTTATTCTATCACTATTTTTACTAGGGATTAAATCCGAAATTTTTTTACTTGAAGATGATAAATCTTTTGTAAAAAAATATGTGGCAAGTAAAGTAAACAATAAAACCATTAAAGTATAGGGGATAGTAGCCACAAACAATAGTGTTTGTGAAAAAATCTTTGAAGATGCATTCATACTAATATCTATAGTTTTTGTTATATAATCCGTAATGTTTATCTCAATATTATTAATTATGTTGGGGTCTAAATTTTTATAATAGCTTCGTAAATTATTAACAAAATCCACAATACTAGTTTTGTTAGAAGCGATGTATGTTTGAATATTTTTTGCGAGTTGTATTGTTTCT
>JANZQE010000453.1:0-18804 GCA_038040705.1 Clostridium sp.
CATTTCAGCTACTTGAGATAATTGCGGCAGATTTGGATAATCAACCACATAGGTTAGTTTAAATCCATCGTAGGGAAGAGCTATCAGGAACTTTTCATATTCCATATCCCCTAAGCTTTCACGTTTATATACAATAATGGGCTTAAGTATTTTTATGGTTTCCTTCTTGGCATTTTGTTCCACTATCCCAGCTCCCGTGAGTACTCTCTTAAACTCTTTACTGCTGTAATCTTCTGTTACGGGCAGGCTGGCCTGTTCCAGCTCAATAAATACGTTGTCCAAACCTAATCCTGATAAGGCTGCCAAGGCATGTTCCGTGTGTTCGATGCGAACATGTCCATCAACAAGAGAAGTCCATCTGTATTCAACCTTTGCTTTTTCAAATGAGCATTTTACTTTAGGGCAGCCTGGCAGGTCATTACGGATAAATATTATACCAGTACTCGGCGGGGCTGGATAAAAAGTTACCTTTGCGTCAGTTTCGCCAACAATGCTAGTACCCATTAAAGAAACATTTTGTTTAATAGTTGTCTGATTATCCATTTCAATTTCAGCTCCTTTCAACTAAACTGCAGAAATCAAGAATTTGTCTGGCGCGTTCCTTATAACTATGTTTAAAATAAACCTCCAGCTGACCATTGCGCGCTATTTCTTGCCGTGCTGTGGTATTTTTAAGATAATAATTTACCTGGTCAACTGTATCTTCTGGGGAAGAGGCACATGACAGATGAACATTATTTATAAACAGCTTGGTGACAGATTGTGTTGGTACCGTAAGCAAAAAACCGCCCGAACCCAGTACTTCAAAAGTCCGAGATGTTAACATGTCATGGTCATTTTGCAGACCTAATATAATTCTAGCTGAATTATATACTTTATTTGTTTCCTCATAAGGTAGCTCACCTTTAAGCATATGCGTTGGGATCTTAAAACCCATTAGCTCCTCATTAAAACGGTCCCAGCGCTTACCCCAAATAGCAATGTTATATCCTCTTTCCACCAAAGGCCTAAGTAATATCTGAACGCTATCCTTCCGATATGACTTCCACTCCCTTCCACCATTCCCAATTAGGACCACATCATAATCATATTTACTGCTTGGAGGTTCATTTTTATTGAATTCGGGATTGCAGCCAAAATCCAGATGCCCGGCGGGAAGCCCAAGCTCCCTGTATTTATTTACACTACCAGGATGTATGGTCATAATTGCATTAGGTTTATAGGTTTCAATACACCTTAAGGAACACTTTTCTGTCCATCTTGGATCTTCAGTTGCCCAATAGACATGTTTCACCTGATATTTAGAAGCTCTTTTCGTAAGCTCCTCTATATGCTCACGGCTATATCTGCGGTAAGCCCATCCCGTTGTTATCATAATATCAGGCCTAAAGTTGTCAATTGCGTCTATTATAGAACTTCTACTTAAATCTCTCAGGATAAAAACAGGGCAGTTCAATTCTCTAAAGCCCTGCGGCAGCCCAAGAGTATATTTAGAACTATGTGCAAAAAACAGTATTCTTTTCATACTTACACCTCTTTCAACAAAAGCTTACGCGAGCCCGTTGCCCCACAATTAAATAACATATCAACTATAGACAAATTGGGTATAAAATTGCCCCAAAGCTGCGGATATGCTATAGGCTTATAATCCAAATACTCCAATTTAATACCTTGTTTTTCAAAAATCTCTGGTTGATTATATGCCCTTCCCCCAATACCGGACAGGTAACTGTCAGCAGAAAAGTGGCTGCAGATTGTAGCTATCAGTTCATTTTTTCGAAGCTCAGAAAATTGAGGTAAATCTGATAAAAACACAAGCTTTGTTTTAAGTCCCAGCAGGTCATATATCAGCTTGATAAAAGCTATGTTGGTATCTATAAGATATCCGGTATCTTGCAATACCTGCTCCATCATAGGGAAAACTTCTTTGAAATGAGGTGCCTTTGCGTAGTTTACTTTGAGTGCCATAAGATGATGCCTTTTAAAGCCCGGTATGACAGTAACTTCATTAAACCGCTGCAAGCCCATGCCTTTGCGTTTCACCGGCACAGTTAGCATCTGAGTCCCTTGGGAAGCTTTGATAAGATTCCTATTATCCAATGAACTGCCTGTTTGAAACTGAGCAGTATCTAAAATAAAAAAAATATCACACTGTGCCATCTTAACAAAATATCCCGGCCAGGGAATATAATTCGGTTGATGACCTGCTAATTTCATTACCCCACTCCTTTAAATTATTTGCTATTGTTTACTTCATACAAATAGCATTCCCGCAATACCCCATGCCCTCCATAGCCTTCTTTGAAACGGAACAGCCCTGTATTGACTCTACTTCCCTTTACCTCAGTGGAAATACCCCAATCTAAATATGAAAAGCCGTTTTTTAGTCCCCATTCCATCATATGACCAAAAATAAGGTTTAAGGGCCGCTTATGCTGGAAACCATCGTGGTGGGCAATATAAAAACAGTTTATAACTCTGTCGTTCAGTAAAAATGCCAAAACACCAGCTGCAGGAGTTACTCCTTCATATGCTGCAAAGAGTTTTATCCTGCCCTGATAAAGGGTTTTTAGATGTTTAATTTCATCTAATGTATGTGCAGGCTTTGAATTATGATTATGTTTAAGTTTATTTTCCAAAATAGGCCAAAACCCGTTTATATCGGCATCATCCACAACTGATAAACCACTTTTCAATGCCTTCTGATAGTTTCGAAAAGCTGAGTCACTCATTACCCGCTTTACAAAAGATTCCTCACCTTTTTTTAGCTCAAGCACTGTGGCCAGCTCTGTATACTCAAGCCTAAATCCAGAAAACCTTAAAGCAAAGTCAAGTTGGTCCGAAAGCTCTCTATGGTAAACCTTCGGAACAGGTTTTAGCCGTATATAGTCAAAACCAGCAATGACACAATATTCCACAAGGGCACTTACTAACTCTAAGCATTTTTTAGTACTTAGACTGGACTTTATTATGAGTCCTCCATGGGAAGCGCCGGGGTGAGAAATTAGCATGCGTTTATCCTCTTGTTGTACTACGGCAGCAGTAAGAACAGCAATGATTCTCTTATCCTCCATAAATATCAGGGAATGATCTGAAAACCTGTCTGAAGGATGATAACCCAGGAATCTTCTCTCTTGCATAAAAGTGCCGTTAACTGAGGAACTCACAAATCCCTCCCATTCATTCTCAAGTTCTTTTGAATAGTTCTTTACAATTAACATAATTTCACCACGCTTTCCTGATTATAATGCTTACCGTCTCTATCAGCAGATGATGATTTTTTCTCCTCCTTTTTTAAGAGAGACGGAAATGCAATCAATTATTTTTGCCACAATTTTTATATTTTCTCTGCCGCTAATAGGATCCTTGTTTTCTCTAATGCATTCCATGAAATGAAGACACTCCTGTGTCAGAGGTTGTGAATTGTCTTCCACTGCCCAAAAATGCTGCTGCTCTCCGTGGAAGATTTGGATTTTTCTATCGGTAGTCTGTGCATCGTCAAATACCAATTTTGTTTTCGATGCAACCAGTGTCATTTTCCTGGTTTTTTCCGTATGAATGAAGCTAGCAAATATAGAAGCTATTTTACCATTTGGGAAACCCATCAGTATATTGATAACATTGTTATAAGGACTTTCAATATATCTTTCACCATGGGCAATTACCCAGATAGGGTCCATCCCTATGAGGTGGCGGGAAAGATAAATATCATGAACTGCCAGATCATGGAGAACATCTACTTTGGGAGCCTGAGAGGTGGAACTAGTTCTGGACATGTTTAAGTAACATAGATCATCAATAATATGTTTTTCTTCCAGAAGCCTCTTTATCTTTTTCACAGCAGGATGATAAATCAATGTATGGCCGGCCATCAATACGGTATTTTGAGCAGCAGCCAATTCAATTAGATCATCACTGTCTTTCCTGTTAATTGTCACGGGCTTTTCTACGAGAACAGCTTTGCCTTTGCTTATTGCTTCTTTCGCCAGTATGTAATGACTTTCAGGTGTTGTTGCTATAATGACCCCCTGTACCTCACTGTCATTCAATATATCTGCTTTATTTTCAGTGAACCTGGTCTGAGGGTAAACAGCAGCTACCTGATTTAGATTTTCATAGTCTAGGTCGCAGGCCCACGTAAGTTCACAGCCCTCTATTGCATTTACAGTTTTCAGATAATTTTTCCCCCATTTTCCACAGCCTATCAAAGCAAGCTTCATCATTGCAATCACCTCTCATTACATTCTAATTATATGCCGGGAGCATCATATATTAGAATATTCATCACTCATAGAAAATGTTACTTACTAAAAAACAGGATTGCTCAAGGCATTAGTAGATTACTTTATTAAAAACTAGTTAAAATTAACTGATTTTAATAAACAGGTGGAGATTCGAAATTAGAAATAGTGTGGATGGAGTATTGCATTATTTTATAAAAATTGAAGTATTTTTGTGAAATTAAAGAATAGTTAACGTACTCTAAAAGTAATATAAAGTGAATTTTTATTTTCTTCAATGTATTTTAGAGGACAATAGTAAATATTTGTTGAATTATGGTAGTAGAATGGTTTATATATGGTATAGACTAAGTTTACATTATGTCTATAATGGGTAGTGTGCAATCAATATTAGAATACTATTATTCAAATCCAATATCCTTAATACTAATACTGCTATATATCGTTATAACAGAATGTATTGTGATTGTGAATGTTGTTTATAAATACATATTCGTATTACATAAACAAAATCCGAATTAAATACAAAGGGCATTACTCCATAGCTTACCTTCGAAGATTTCCGTTGTATTTAATTCGGCTATTTTTAAAATATTTCTTTTAATTTTTCGTTAGCATAATAGTAGTCCTTATCCTCAATAATAAAATTACTATCTTTCAAAATTCTACAGATGTTTTTATTATAATCATTTTCGCATTCGCATTTTTTGATTTTCCAATCATTAGTTTTTAATTTACTTATAAATTTTAGTAATTCATTTCTTAACTTGTTATTATAATGAATTTCTCCATCAATATATAGTTGATCTTTAACTGAAAAATCGTACATTTTTCCATTCTTATAATAAATTTTGTCTAAATCACCATCGGAAAATTCAACCTTGAAAAATCTATCGAATATTGACTTTTCATTTAACATTTGCTCACCTCCTAACAAGGATTTATACAAAATACCAAATTTAATTTTTGGTTTTATGGGCTTGTCCTTTATTGTATGTTACATTGACATAAATGTGCTACAAAATATCATTTTTGCGTACGCTACCCCACTATAATATTCTTTAGGTGGAATTATTTTTTTTTTAATGGATAGAAATAATATCATCAATATTTATTTAATCAAATTGAGCACACTTTACTTCAACTAAATTCTCATGATTTATTGCTAGGGGAGGCTGTTCTAACCTCTGAGAGTAATCTAGGAGTTTTATTATTGTGTAAATTTAAAAGGATAATTATGAATGTATATAGAATTATGGTAAATATAACGTTTTAGAGGTTTTAATAGATTTAGATAGCATAATCTCTACAACTAGAAGCTGGAAAAATGAATATTTAATTGATAACTGTAGGGGATATCACAGATATTATAAAATCATATTTTATAAAAATTCCTCTCTGCTAAAGAATAAGGTCGAGATGTCGAACTTTTAAAAAAACCCCATCATATTGAGACTATTGTAGATATAGTTAAGGTAAATCAATAGGTTCAAGGGTTTAGATGTTTAAAACTTAATCAAATTATGAACTTTTCCGACGGTTACTCAAGTTCGTCCGAAAAGAAAACTACATTTTATAAATTTATTAAGAGTTATTTCGCAGAAGTAAAATAATTTAAACCAATAAGCACACCCGAAGATGATTTAAAACAAATATTAGGATAATATAAATAATTTAAGCGGAGATGTTGTTATGGATAAGTATGTTTGTATAGTCTGTGCAGATGAATATGATCCAGAGTTAGGTGATCCAGATGGTGGAATAAAACCGGGTACTAAGTTTGAGGATATCTCTGAAGATTGGGTTTGTCCATTATGCGGAGTTACAAAATCCGATTTTGAAAAAATGTAATATAGTTTAAGTATTAATAGCCATTAAAACTAACTAATAAAAAGTATATTATAAGTCAGGAAAATCTAATCATTACATGGTTACTTTTCTTGACTTTCTTTTATTTAAAGTATAGTTCATTGGATTGAATACTTGATTATGTAGCTAAACCTGTGAAATAGAATAATTTCAATTTGGATGTATATATATATAAGCATTGGAATCGCCATATATACAGAGGATTCAGACAATATAGAAGGGCTTATTCATAATGCAGATAGTGCAATGTATTCTATTAAGAAAAAAGGTGGCAATGCCTATAATTTCTGTAGTAGAATGAATCTTTAAATTGTGATTCAAATCATATCTATAACATCTAAAATTAAGTACAATTGGTGCATAGTAAATAAGAAAAAATTACTTCGACAAAGGAGATTTTGATATGAAAGGTTTTGTGGATAAAGATGCTTGTATTGGATGTGGTTTATGTGAAGGAATTTGTCCGGAAGTTTTTAATATGGGTGATGATGGAAAAGCAAGTGCATGGGAAAGCAAAGTTTTGGAAATATTAATTGAGAGTGCAAATGATGCAAAAGAACAGTGCCCAGTTGGAGCTATAATTGTTGAATAAATATTAATAAAAGGAGGAAATATCATGAGAATAGAGAAAATAGCTGATAAAATAATTTATAATGAAGAAAAATTCACTAAAAGAATTATTTTCAAGGAAGATAGAGTTCTTAACTTTGTTTTAAATTTTAAACCAGGTCAAGGAGTTCCAGCTCATAATCACGAACAAAGTGATCTTATTATTCAGGTTCTTGTAGGTCAAGGTGAAATGGGCGTAGACGGCATAAATCATAAAATTACTCAAGGTGATGTTATACACTGCAAGGGTACTGAAGTTTTTAGCTTAACAAATACGAGTGATAAAGATATGTCATGTTTTGTAATACTTGCTCCAAACCCATCTCCAATGTATTCAAAAGAAATATAATTTATAATTGCCTGAAACAATAACATTGTTTCAGGTATTTATGTCTAAAGATAATGTCGATAATATAGGTAAGAGAAGCAAATTTTATATCCTTTACATCTCAACCACATTTTGGAGAAAGCATATATTAAAACATAAAACAATTCATTTATCGATACCATTATTAATGTTTCTAATTCAGTTTGAAATCATTAAAGCAACTGACTTTATTTTCTATTTTTTAGACACCCAAATATTATTTTTTATGTAAAATCTCCATAAAAAATCCTTTGCCTCTTCTGCATAATCAATACCAATTCTCTTAGTTTCTATAATTTCGACTATTTCTTTTTCTACAGAATCTTCAATATATAGTTTGCTTGTGCATAAATCTTGGTTGTTGTTTTCTTTATTTATGCTCATGGCTATGCACAGCTTAGAGGGGCCCGAGGTTAAGTTTTTAATTTGAGCTTTTGTAAGTTCATTATAAGTTTTCTTGTATCTGAAATTTGACATTAACTCTAACCCGTCAATTGGTTCAATAGCTCTAATTAAGACCCCTTCTGGAAATCCTTCTTCTTTTGTTATTACATTAAAACAATGATACATCCCATAAATGAAATATACGTATGCAATTCCGGGCCTACCATATAGTGTAGTAAGTCTAGGTGTTATTTTACCACCATAAGCATGACATGCCTTATCTATTGATCCAATGTATGCTTCCGTTTCTACTATCTTACCGATTAGCTTTACTCCATTAACTTCATGTACAAGTATTTTCCCTAAAAGTTCCCTGGCAACCTGCAGTGTTTCTCTGGCATAAAAATTCCTAGTAAGTTTCTGAGGATTTGGTGCCACCCACATGACAAGTGGAATTTTTTTATTTTTAATCATATCGACATCACTCCAAAGTACATTTTATTTTTTTGGATTCAATTAATTGTTCTATAGCTCATTGGTATTACTAAATTAGAATAAATCTGAGGAATTCCCTTCACATACGTTCTTTTATTGTAACATAACAAATTATTGTGAAAAAGTAAGTATGACCTAACACTCATACTTATTACTATTGGAATACTGATATTAGAAGTTTTTGTTTATAAAAGAATATGATTAGTCATACCATACTTCATTTCTCCTATTATTTACTTTTCTTTTGTAATTATAGTCGAATGATTACTTTTGTAAACAGCTGTAATAACAAATAAGCTATCAAAGCGTCAATATACTCATTTATCTTTGGGTATCTTTCGCAACTTAAACTTTTGGGGTGGCATGCCTGACTGTATAAATACCGCAATGAAATCCAGAAGATTATAGATTAAGGGTTGGTAATTACATGATAATATTTAATAATAATGTTGAAAAATTAATATATCAATTATTAGAATTACACCATATCATTATATGAACTTTAACTTTAATAGAAGGAGTTACTGTAGATGGTAAGGTTTTTAAAATTAATAATAGAATAGTAGTGGAATGAACATCACCTTATTAAACTTTTATTTATCAGAATCATTTATATTTAAATTGTCTAATAGCCATCATAAATTATTTTATGGGGGCTATTTTTAGTGTCTTTTATATTTTTAGGATAGTATAAAATATTTTTAGAAAAGCTAAAATAAAAGAATGAATTTTAGTAATTAAGGAGGAAATTACATTAATTTGTAGAATATATAGAATACAACCAATTGCGAAATTATTCAAAATATTTTAAAAACATAATCAGGGAGGTGTGCAATAAATATATGTGCGAAAATATAGCTGCCTAAAATAGCTAAGGCTGAGGAGGCGGCTATATTACTAGATATACAGAGGCATATTTATAAGATAATAGGGGGGAACATTTTTATGAAAAAATTAAAACTGTCAACAAGAATTTTTATAGGACTTATTCTTGGTATTATAGTGGGTTTGTTTATGCAAGGTGTCCCAGAAGTTGCACAAACATACATTAAACAATTAGGTACTTTATTTCTTAATATGATTAAAATGATAATTGTACCACTTGTATTTTCATCATTAGTTGTCGGAGCGGCTAGTATTGGGGATCCAAAGACATTAGGTAGAATTGGTGGGAAAACGATTATTTATTATCTTATAACAACAGCAGTAGCAGTTTCGATAGGACTTCTACTAGGAACAATCATGAAACCGGGAAATGGATTATCAATGCCGGTTGCAGCAGCGGCAGCAGAAGCAGTAGTAGCACCATCCGTATTAGACAGTTTATTAAATATAATACCAAGTAATCCTTTAAAAGGATTGGTAGAGGGGAATATTCTGCAAGTAATTGCATTTGCTTTATTTTTAGGAATCGGATGTACATTCTTACCTAAAGAAAAATCAGCACCATTTGTAAATTTATTTGATAGTATCGCTGAAATAATGTATAAGATTACAGGATTTATCATGTGGTTTGCACCATTTGGTGTTTTTGGATTAATAGTGCCTGTGGTTTCTGAGTATGGAATAGATGTACTAAAACCTTTGAGTATGGTTATACTTGCTGTATATATTGGATGTGTTTTACATGCAGTATTAGTTTATTCTACAGCAGTAAAGCTTTTTGCTAAGATAAGTCCAATAAAATTTTTCAAAGGAATAGCACCTGCAGCAGTAACAGCTTTTAGTACAGCAAGTTCATCAGGTACTTTGCCTGTAACAATAACTTCAGTAAGAGAAAATCTAGGAGTATCAGAAAAAATAGCAAGTTTTGTCCTACCTTTAGGAGCCACTATTAATATGGATGGAACTGCTCTTTATCAAGGGGTTTGTGCACTATTTATAGCACAAGTATATGGTATTGATTTATCAGGAGCTCAAATGGTTACCATTATATTAACCGGAACCTTAGGATCAATTGGAACAGCGGGTGTTCCAGGGGCAGGACTTATCATGCTTACATTAGTGCTACAATCAGTAGGCCTTCCTTTAGAAGGATTAGTACTAGTTGCAGGAGTAGATAGAATTTTAGATATGGCTAGAACATGTGTAAACGTAATTGGAGATGCATCTTGTGCAATAGTAGTTGATGCAACAGAAAAAAAATTAACTTTAAACAAAAATGTAAAAGTAAGTAGTTAAATTGGTTTCCTTAATGATTTAAAGGGAGGTAAAACTTTTGTCTAAAACACTAGGAATTATAGGGGGTATGGGTCCCTTAGCCACCGTGGAGTTGTTTAAGAAAATTGTATGCCATACCAATGCCACATGTGACCAAGACCATATTCGGGTTTTAATAGATAATAATACATCAATACCTGATAGGACTGAAAATATTATAGGGGAAGGGGAAGATCCTAAGAAATATTTGATTGAATCAGCCCAGAAACTTCAATCCATGGGTGCAAATTACCTGATTATGCCTTGTAATACAGCCCACTACTTTTATAAGGATATCATAAAAGAGATAGAAATTCCTTTTCTTAATATGATAGAAGAAACAGCAAATATCATATTAAAAAGATATCCTCTAATTAAAAAGATAGGACTTTTAGCTACCAAGGGAACTTGCTGTAGCGGTGTATATGATGATGTATTTAGTCTGCATGGGATAGAACTTGTAAAACCATATGGTGATGAGCAAAAACATGTTACAGATCTTATCTATGGAATAAAGGAAGGGGTCCAGGATGTGGATCTAACAGGATTTTATGAAACAGTTGAAAGCATGGGAAACCATGGAGTGCATTTGTTTATTCTAGGATGCACTGAGCTCTCTGTTGCCTATGAAAAATATAAGTTAAAAGGGAATTATGTGGATCCATTAAGTATCCTTGCCATGGGGGCCATCGCATTTGCAGGAAAAAAAGTTGTGAATTTTTAATAAATTGAATAGCAAATTTTGTTTTATTATAATTAATAGAAAGTGAAGTAATATAAGATCTTATATTGCTTCACTTTTTATCTTAAATGAACAATAAATAAATGAATAAACAATGAAGGCTCTGGATGAAATTGAAAATAGGGATAGATTTACGACTTTATTTATGATAGAATTATGAATAGATTTCATGAATGTTTTAAAATTTAAAAAAACATGTATCCTTTTTTATTTGAATAGCATATAAAGTAGTATAAATTCAAATAAAGGGGGTACGTGCGTGGTAGAAATAATTATACAATATGTATTAATACTTCTTTTAGTAACTGGCCTTGGATATTTAGTTTATTTGTTAAAGGATAATGATGTGAATATTGTGGATGACTATTTTGGGCTCCATTATGTGATACTGGGCTCTTTATCCGAAAGTGAATCTACAGCTGAAAATGTGAAAAAAATCATTAGATTAATTGCACAAGCTGTTAAATATGTAGAAACTAGTTATGGTGATAAGGATAATAAATTTAAAGAAGAGAAAGCTATTCAGATGGCAAAGAATACTACTAATTTATTGTGTTTTCAAAGTAACATAGATGATGAAAGCATAAAATATTTGGTAAGACTCGCGGTGGCATTATTGCCGTCAACTAATAACACAATTGATTAAAGAACTTAACAAAATTAGAGCGAATTACTGTATTAACCGGTAGGAGTGTTTAATTCTGCCGGTTAATGTTTTTATAAATTCAGGAGGAAAAAAAATGATGAAAACTATAGAGTATGGGGAAATTGAAGGAAATTATATATTAGTTGACGTAAGAAGTCCAGGTGAATTTCTGGAGGGAACCATAAATGGTGCAATCAATATACCCTTATTTGATGATGAAGAAAGAGCAATTATTGGCACCGTGTATACAAGGGAAAGTGTTGAAAAAGCAAAAAGAATAGGTCTCTGTGTTGCGTCTAAAAAATTGCTCCATATTTACGATGAAATTAAAGAACTTGATAAACAATATGATAAAATTATTATATTCTGTGCTAGAGGTGGAATGCGAAGTGGTATACTTGGTACACTACTAAGTTCCCTTGGTGTAAATACAGAGAGAATAAATGAGGGATATAAGGGATACAGAAGGTTTGTAGTTGAAAATTTACCTCAGGTTAACGAAAATGTTGATTATATTGTTTTACATGGTAACACTGGTGTTGGAAAGACTGAAATACTTAAACAGTTACAGCAAGACGGATTTCATATTTTAGACTTAGAAGGACTTGCTAATCATAGGGGATCACTACTAGGAACAGTAGGGCTTGGTAAATCTACTAGTCAAAAACAATTTGAATCTAACATATTTCATATGTTACAAAAGGGTAAGGGCTCTTACGTATTTCTTGAAGCAGAATGCAAACGAATAGGAAAAGCTACAATACCTGACTTTATATTTCAGAAAATGAAAACTGGTATACATATTTTTGTAGAAGCAGATATTGTTTTTAGAGTGGATCTTATTGTTAATGAATATACGAAATTTGGAAATTGTAACGAGGAAATAATTGAATGTTTAAAAAGACTGGAAAAACATATTGGAGTAAAAAACATTGATAGATACTCTGATCTAGTTTCAAAATCAGAATATTATGAAGTGGTAAGTGAACTTATGATAAAATATTATGACCCTATGTATACTCATGGTTCTGACAAATATAGTTATGAATTAAAAGTTCAAGTAGTAGATATAAAAACAGCTACTGAAGAAATTAAAAATTGGATAAAAACAATATAAAAATGCTAAAGCAGAAACGAGTGTTCTGTTTTAGTATTTATTTTACTTTACCTTTTGCGAGTAAACATATAAAATAACAATTGTGTAATAAAATTTTACTGGAGGATTTTTATGAATGTAGATGTGGATGAAATTCAAACCTATGATGTAACCGACTTAACTTCTCTAGAAAAACTAGAGCCTGTAAGAATAAGACCTGGTATGTATATAGGGACTACAGGAAGTAAAGGGCTACACCACTGTATATGGGAAATATTAGATAATGCTATAGATGAAATAGCTAATGGCTATGGTGATAGAGCAGAACTAATTTTAAATAAAGATAAAAGTGTTACAGTTTCTGATAACGGTAGGGGAATTCCTACTGGAATGCATCCTATAAAAAATAAATCTGGTGTGGAAATGGTATTTACTGAGCTACACACTGGTGGAAAATTTAATAATAAAAATTATAAAACTTCTGGTGGACTTCATGGAGTTGGTGCTGCAGTTGTAAATGCATTATCAGAATGGGTTCAAGTTGAAATAAAACAAAAAGGGAAAGTTTTTACTCAAAGGTTCGAATACGCATATGATGATGATTTAAAAAGACTTATGCCTGGTACACCGGTAAGTAAACTTGAAATAATAGGAGAAACAAAAAAAACAGGCAGTAAGGTAACTTTTATGCCTGATAAGAATGTATTTACTACATTAGATTTTAGAACTGATGTGATTGACGAAAGACTGCAGGAACTCGCTTTCCAAAACAAAGGAATTACCTTGGTTTTTATTGATAAGCGTAAAGAGGAAAAAACCGAGAAGGAATATCACTCTGAAAGAGGTCTATTAGATTTTATTGATTATCTAAATGAAAGCAAAACGCTTCTACATAAGGAGGCGATATACTTTCAAGGCGAAAAAGAGATAAATGGAATACAATTATATGGAGAAATATGCATGCAATTTACTGATTCTACTACAGAATACATTGCAAGCTACGTTAACAATATACCAACTACAGAATCAGGTACACATGAAACCGGTTTTAAAACAGGGATGACAAGAGCTTTTAAAGAGGGAGCTAAAAAATTTAATCTTTTAAAAGATAAAGATAGAGAATTTGAGGGTGACGATTTAAGAGAAGGAATGACGGCAATTGTTAGAATTAAAATAAGTAATCCAATGTTTGAAGGTCAGACTAAAAGCAAACTGGGGAATAATGAAGCCTATAGTATGATGAATGAACTTTGTTATGTTAAAATTTTAGAATGGATAGAAGACAATAAAGAAATAGCCACTAACATAATTAATAATGCAGTGTCAGCAGCAGCAAGGCGCGATAAAATAAAAAAAATCAATGACGCTGAAAGAAAAAAGATAGGTAAGGGAGCCTCTCCTCTTGCTGGGAAAATAGCTGTATGTACACTAAAAGATTCTGGAGTGACAGAATTTATAGTGGTGGAAGGTGACTCAGCTGGTGGAAGTGCAAAGCAAGCTAGGGATAGAAGATTTCAAGCCATAATGCCTTCAAAAGGTAAGATTATGAATACTGAAAAACAGAAACTTGAAAATGTACTAGCTAGCGAAGAACTTAAAATATTCAATACCGCTGTTGGAACTGGTGTTTTGGCTAATTATAATGAAAAAGATCTAAAATACGATAAGATAATTATTTTAAGTGATGCTGATGTTGACGGATATCATATTAGGACGCTATGGATGACTTTTATCTATAGATATATGAGACCCTTAATTGCAAATGGTCACCTTTATATGGGAATGCCCCCACTGTATAAGGTTTATAAAAATGGAAAAAATGGTGAAGTGGCTAAATATGCATATAGTGATGAAGAGTTAACTAGGACGAAAAAAGAAATCGGTAAAGGTTATCTTATTCAAAGATATAAAGGTCTTGGAGAAATGAATCCAGACCAACTTTGGGAGACTACTCTAAATCCAACTACTAGGACCCTCCAGCAGGTGACTATAGAAGATGCGGCTAAGGCGGAGAAAATGGTTTCGCTCCTAATGGGCGATGTTGTTGCACCTAGAAAAAATTACATGTACAAATACGCTGAATTTTAGGAGGAATTTATTAAATGGCAAAAAAAGTTGACATACCTAAAGATAATAATATAATAATGACTCCAATTGAAGAAGCGATGCCAGATAATTACCTTCCCTACGCCGTGGAAGTTGCAAGAGAAAGGGCACTTCCAGATGTACGAGACGGCCTAAAACCAGTGCATAGAAGGATTCTTTATGGGGCGTATATGCTAAAGGCATTTCCGGATAAACCATACTTTAAATCAGCAAGAATAGTTGGAGATATACTTGGTAAATACCATCCTCATGGAGATAGCTCTGTTTACGGCGCTATGGTAATACTTGCTCAAAGTTTTTCTACAAGAAAACCATTAATAGATGGTCATGGAAACTGGGGAAGTCAGGATGGGGATAATGCTGCTGCTATGCGTTATACAGAAGCAAGGCTTTCACCTATTGCTCTTGAAATGATAAGGGATATTGATAAAGGCGTTGTGGATATGGTAGATAATTATTCCGATACAGAGAAGGAACCATCGGTACTACCCGCAAGATATCCTAATTTGCTTGTTAATGGAACATTTGGAATAGCGGTAGGAATTGCTACAAACATACCACCTCATAATTTAGGAGAGGTAATCGATGGAGTTCTAGCTTATGCTGATAATGAGGAAATTACTACAAAAGAATTAATGCAATATATCAAAGGGCCAGATTTACCAACAGGTGGAAGTTTAATCGGCAGGAATGCTATACAGTCGGCTTATGAAACTGGAGAAGGTAAGGTAACACTACGCTCTAAGATAAAAATTGAAATTTTAGAAACTGGACGTCTTGGAATAGTTATTACAGAGTTCCCATACAGAAAAAATAAAGCGAGATTATTAGGGTCTATATCTGAGATGACAGCGGATAAAAGACACTCTAGAGCTTTAGAGTCTATTATAGATATTAGAGATGAATCCGATAGAAGTGGACTTAGATCTGTAATTGAATTTAAAAAGTCTACAAGTAAGGACGCTGCCACAAAAGTACTTAGATACTTATTAAAGAAAACAGAACTTCAATGTACCGTACCTTTTAATATGGTAGCCTTAGCCAACGGCAAACCCGAAACTATGGGACTTAAAACTATATTGATGCATTATTTAAATCATCAAAAGGATGTTGTTACTAGAAGAACTCAAAGTCAATTAGAGGTTGCAGAAAAGAGATTTCATATCGTACAAGGTTTTATTAAGGCCATAGATGTAATGGATGAAATTATTGCCACCATTAGAAGCTCAAAATCTAAAAAAGATGCTGGTACAAACATTGAAGTTAAATTCGGTTTTACAGCTATTCAAACGGAAGCAATACTTGAACTTATGCTATACAAACTTACAGGCCTTGAAATAAAAATATTTCTAAAAGAGTATAAAAAATTAGAAATATTAATTAAGGGGTATAAAAAAATACTAGAAAATAAAAATGAACTTTTGAAAGTAATAAAAATGGAAATTTCAGAAATCAAAGAAAAGTATAACGACCCGAGGCGTTCCGAAATTATCGAGGATGATAACGAAGCTAAAATAGATTTAGATGAATTAATCGTGGTAGAAGATATTATGATAACAGTATCTAATGACGGCTATATAAAGAGAGTTCCTATGAAATCCTATAATAGGTCTAACACTAATATAGAAGATATAGAGTATAGAGAAGGAGATTTTAATACACATTTAATTGATACGAATACTAAAGATACCTTAATGATATTCACTGAGGTTGGTAATATGTATCAGTTAAAGGGAGACATAATTCCAGAATATAAGTGGAAAGAAAAAGGTGAAAGATTAGATACCCTTATCAAAGGAATAGATCTTACAAAAGAAAAAATTGTTGATTGTTTTTCAACTCAAAAATTGTCCAGTCATAATGAATTTATGTTCTTTACCAATAAAGGGAATATAAAGAGAACTGATTTGGATAAATTTGTTACGAGTTATACTAAATTAACGGCTTTGAGATTAAGAGAAGATGAAAAACTTCTAAAGGTGTGGTTAATTGGCAAGGAAAAACAAGAAAAATTTATAAGGGTATCTACTGAGGAAGGCTTAGAATTTTCTGTAGAGAAGCCGGCGCTTGAAGCTATTGATAGAAATACAATGGGCACTCAGTTATTCCATCTCACATCAAAGGATCAGGTACAACAAATAGAATTTACCGAGGATTCAGACTATAAGGAATTTAATATTAGTATAAATGCAAAAGGCACAATAAAGGTATCCAGTAGAAGGAGTAATACTCCATTAAGCGCCTATACTAAATCATCATCTACGCTACTTATATTTACGCAAAATGGAATGGTTCATAAATTACCTAGCTATATGATTCAGAATACTTCTAAGAAGGGTGTATTTATAAATACTCTATTAGATAATTTTGACCTTAACGATAAAATAGTAGATATTGGTTCAGTGGATGATTTTAGCAAGGAAGCTAGCATGTTTTTCTTTACGAAAAAAGGATTTACAAAACGAACTAAAATTAGTGAACTCCAGGGAGACTTTTTCTCCACACCGGTTTATAAACTTAAAACAGAGGAAGATAAAATAACCTCCGTAAAAATTGACATAGATAATGTAGAGAAAGACGTGTTAATGGTGACAAAAAAGGCAATGTGCATAAGATTTAATGTGAATAATATTAACTTTATGGGAAAGGTTGCCTCTGGGGTAACGGGAATAAGTCTAAAAGATGACGATGAGGTTATATTTGTAGATTTGGTTGGGTCTGTAACAAAACACACAGAGTCAAAGAGTGAAGTACTTGCCACACTAGATCAGGGGTTATCGCTAACGGTCACTTCCTTTAAAGGTGAAAAAAAGATTATAAGACTTGATGATATAAATGTTCAAAATAGAGCAGGTAGAGGTAAAAACCTAACCAATGCACTAGTAGATGATTATGTAGAGGCTGTTATCCTAGAATAATATATAAAAAGACATGCAATGTGAGTTTACTGATCTTAGCATGTCTTTTTTTTATTAAAGACGAAAAATTTATTTATCAAAAAACCAAGCAGTCCTATAACTGCAGAATTTGTAAGAATAACTAAGCTAAGCCACAGATGATTTAGTCTCACTATATTTGGTTCGTTTGGAATAAGAGCAATGAGTGGATTATAACTTGTTAATACTACTAAAAGAAGGCTATTAAAAATCATGCTAAAAAAAAGTATTGATGCGTATTGAAAGTAAGCTTTTGGGCGAGCAATTCCTTTGAAAGTGAAATTTTCATTCAACATGTACCCAGAAATCGAATAAACTAAAAAAGCAATTATGTTAAAGACGAATAATGTTTTACCACTAGTAATGCCAGTGGTGTATGATAGAATGTTCAATATGAGTATATCGATTATAACGTTTGTACAACCAACTAACGCATACTTAATTAGTTCACCTATGAATTTAAGTGTTTTAAGTTTGTTATTCATATGAAATTATTCTTAAATAAATGAATTCAAGAAATTAGTCACCACCCTTTGTATAAAGTAAACGTCATCATTTGTTGATATCCATTAGTGTACAACAAAAACATGAAAAACAAAACAAAAATATTTTAAACTAAATAAAAAAATGAAGGTGATTATATGGAAAAAATAGTATTTAAAAACGGCATAAAATTGTTATATAAGGGTGCAGAAAATAATTTAACTTCTTTTACAATAGGATTTAATGCAGGTGCAAACAGTGAAAAAGCTCACGAACTGGGAATTGCACATGTGGTAGAGCACATGCTTTTTAAGGGGACATCTTCCCTGACAGAATATGAAATAAATAAATTATGTGATGAAACCTTTGGATTTTGTAATGCAATGACTAATTATCCTTACGCAGTATATTATGGAACAACCCTTGATGAGGATTTTGAAAAGGGGTTTGAAATTTACTCTGATATCCTTATAAACCCCACTTTCCCATTAGATGGATTTAGTGAAGAAATAGGTGTTATCATCGAAGAACTAAAAGAGTGGAAGGATGACACAAATCAGTTTTGCGAAGATAACTTGTTTAATAATTGTTTTAAAGAGCGAAGATTAAAGGATTTAATTATTGGCACGGA
>JANZQE010000454.1:0-3547 GCA_038040705.1 Clostridium sp.
GATGAGTTATCAAAGAAAAGAATTGATGATTTACAACCATTACTTAGAGAGTTAAGCCTTACTGGTACTGAGACAGATACATATTTTGAATCAAACAATTTTCCAGTTGATACATATTTAGAATTTAAAACAGTTACAACTCAAGCAAAAGATGATTGTTGTAATCCAAGATCAATGACAGTTTACCTGGCTGAAGAAGCCAATGTATCATTGTTATTAAGGGATCCTTTAAAGAATCCTGATTTTGATTGGGGTGAAACATTTTGTACAATGCTTAATAATACAATAAGAATATATAGGAATACCAATTTTAATATTGTTAGTCCTATATTGACTTATTATCAGAAACCTACTTTAATACAAGTGTTAGGTTCAGTTAATCCATATACAGGCTTAGTAAGTACTGTAAATGTTAATTCTGAATTTAAAGATGACTTAGTTGAAGTTATGTTAGATGATACAGCTGCCCTTATAGCTGGTGATATAGATAATCAATATCAACAACAAAGAGGAACACAAGCTGCAGAAAGAAATAATTAATATATTGTAATTATAAAAAAATTACGTATATTATTATAGTAACAAGTAAGTTACGAACAGAGTAAACTGTTAAAATCTTTATATATAACCAGAGGGGGTAATGGTCCTCTCACAAATTAATAAATATGGCTTATTTTAATCATGCGTTTAACAAGACGTTTATTGCAGATAGCACGCTGGCAACAGCAGGTACTGCAACAAGCGCGCTTACCGCTGGTCAAGTAGCTTTAGTAAGTGATGCAACTTGGGCATCAGTAGCATTACCAGGAGCACCGGGAATTGGTGCGCTTGGCTACGTAGTTCAAGGATCATTCTACACTAAAGATACTATTGGAAACAATCCTGGTCACGGTGGGTATCAAGAATCTGTAAAATCTAAAGGGATCAACCCAAGATATATTACAAGATTATGGCAAGCAAATTGTCAAACAGCTACACAAGCTACAGCTAGCCTTTCATTAGGTTCTGCATGTGCTCCGTGTGGTAAAACACAATTCATGAGAATTGATGTGAAGGGTTCACCTGCACTAAGATTCTTAAATCATAATGCATATGCAATTGCTGATTCAGCTAATGTATGTTGTATTGATGGACAAGAGTACATTGATCCTACACTAATACTTGGTGTTATGGCTGAAATGGCTTTATCTGATCCATTAATTAAACCATTTGTTGCTGAAGGTGATTTAATGGGTGTTGAAACTGCAACTTTATCTGGTGGTGTAGGTTATTCTGTTACTACT
Organism: Clostridium sp.; assembly: GCA_038040705.1. Lineage (GTDB taxonomy): Bacteria > Bacillota > Clostridia > Clostridiales > Clostridiaceae > Clostridium_AD. The sequence continues at coordinate 1,284 of JANZQE010000454.1, forward strand.
GGAGCTGCTTCTGCTACAACTACTGTTTCTCCTGCTGGAGGATCTGGAGCTAAAATTAATATTTTAACTGTAAGCGGAACTGGAGTAATTTTAACATTTAGTTATGCAAGTGTTGGTAAAGGTTATGCTGTTGGTGATGTATTAACTGTTGTTGACTCAGGTTCTACAACTGATGCAACTTTAACTGTTACTGCTGTAACTGCTGGTGGTATAATTACTAATTCAACTAATGCTGCTGGTGCAGTGACGCAAGGTGTATATACTATTGCTCAAGCACAAGGTAAAGCTACATCTGGAAACTATGTTCCTTCTACTGATCCTAACGGAACTGATAAAGTAAGTGCTACAGTTGAATTTGTAGGAGCTTACGTTGATACAGTATTTGGTAACTGTTCTTTTGATACTAGAGATCATTATAACGCAGAGCCTGTAGAGATTATTGTTTCTGAATTGGATGAAACTGGTAACCCATGTAATGACTGTGGTGTTGCTACTCAAACTCCAGGTTCAATGCAACAAACTCAAGGTGAAGAAGTAGTTAGAGAATTAATCATGTCTGAAAGATACCGTCAATCTCCTTACAACCAAGGAAATAAAGACAGTGCAAGATTCAGAGAGATTGAAATGTCTGATGAATTATTATCTTCTGTAGATAGAAGTGCAACATATAAAGGATATTACATCCAACATTCTGTGCCAAGATTCAACAATCCTTCTGGAGTGTTTGATAATGATCAGTATGTATACAAGGTGTATGTAAAATGTTCTGATGCTGCTGCTCAGACAGAAGTAGAGAAATTAATGGATGCATTAGCTGCGTGGGCAACTGCCAACGGAAATGCTATTGCTGTTGAAGAGAATGCCTACTGGTAGTCTTTAATACATTAGTGTAAATAATAGAGCAGGGGAGAAATCTCCTGCTCTTTTTATTTTATAATGTCTTTAATTTTTTGTATATTAACTATATAGTCTAATAAAGTACTAAAAAATGGCAAGCAAACATATATTAAGTTTAGAAATACCCACAGTATCTAATTGTGATCTACTATGTATCAAAGATACAAGTCAGTATAGCACAGAATTAGCAGTAGACTGTGAGGAGTTATTAATTACATTACCTGGATTCAGCGTGCCTATACTATTAAAAGTAGACAAAGGATTTGATATGTGCTTAACAGCATGTGTTCTAGCTCTTCAAACTTCAAGTTGTGGTACAGTTACTGAAAAAATTCCAGATGGAATATATATTATTAAATATAGTGTATCTCCAAACTCTAAAGTTTATGTTGAATATAATCACTTAAGAGTAACAAGATTATTAACTACTTATTATGAAGTGTTGTGTGATTTAGAAGTACAAGCATGCCAACCGGATTCACAGAAAGAATCTTTATTAGCTGAAATGGGTTATATTAAAATTTTAATTGATGCTGCAACAGCTAATGTAGAATATGGACAATCAGCAGCACAGGGAATGCAATTATATAATTACGCAAAAACAAGACTAAATAAAATAGCGTGTCCATCAGGTAATTGTGGATCAAGTTCAAAATATTTAATTTAAAACCAAATATAATAAAAATGTCAAATTGTGAACACTGTAACAAACAATTCACTTGTGGCTGTCAAAAAGCTTCAATAGGTAATGGTATCATTGTATGTAAATCATGCAAAACAAAAGCTGAAGCAGATGTTTCTACTCAAAGTAATTTAAATAGAGAGTTAGCTAGGCAACAGATTCAAGATTTAAGAAAATAAATAATATGGCCAAAGCAATAAGATCTATTTCTAATGCAGATCACATAAAAGAATTAGCATTGATAAAAAGAATAAAGATTGAACAAACTTTTGCTCAACAAGTATATGCAAACTTTCAATCTTTAAGATTTGGAATTGAAGCCTGTTGTTATACAGATTTTGAACAAGCTGTAAATAGAAAAGATATTTGTGATTGGCAAAATTCAGCAAGTAATAAAGTAGTTATTGCAACTGAAATTGTTGGAATATTTGTAGAACCATTAGCTAAAATAAATTTAAAGGCTAGTATGTCTTGTCCAACTACACCAACAAATGTATGTACAGTATTAGACTTAGAAGAAATACTAATAGCTGATACTACTTATACACAATGTTTTGAAAATGCATCAGATGTATGGACTATTAATCATGGTTTAGGGAAGTTTCCTTCTGTTACAGTGGTTGATAGTGCAAATACAGTTGTGGTTGGTAATGTAGATTATACATCAAGTCAATCATTAGTGATA
>JANZQE010000455.1:0-6051 GCA_038040705.1 Clostridium sp.
TCTTATTGGAATGTGCGAAGCCTTTGAGGCTGAAGAGTGCATAAATAAATATATAGAACTTGCTCCGTTCGATCCAAAAGGTTACTGGAAGTTAATTGATATATACGATTTAACTGGAGATTTTGATAGATGCGTTTACTACTGTGAAAAGCTTCTTGAACTCCATGGTGAAAATGTAACCGTATATTTGAAAAAAGCAGAGTTTCTTGGACTGCTTAATGATTTTAAAAAAGCTTTAGACTGCTTTGATATTTGTTTAAAACTAAATCCTAATTTTTATGATGCATTATGTGGTAAAGCAAGCTCGCTACGGTCACTAGGCAATAAAAAGGAGGCTCTTGAAGTATATAATAAAGCCATTTACGTAGATAGCACTAAAAGTGTTGCCTATTATGGAAAGTCTGAAGTATATGTGGATATGAATAAAAACATAAGTGCCTTAATATATGCAGAAAAAGCATGCAGAATAGATCCTAAAAATGAATGGTACAAATGTCACTATACAATATTAAAAAATATTAACATAGATATTAACGCATCGCCTTCAAACTTATAATGTTAACATTTTATCATCAAATAGTAAAATGCTCCCATCTCCTTATAAGTGGAAGCATTTTATTATTTACATGCTTTTATTATTCCCTGTATTTTTCTCAAATGGTTGTCATAGTCGGCTACAACACCTTCTACTTCTTTCATTAAGCTAGGATCCAAATCTTTATTCTCATCTATAAATTTTCTACCTTGCTTTATTCCCATTTCCATAGCATCTACAGCATGATTACATACTTCTAAATCGGTATTTACAGGAATAAGCTTTATTTTTTCAAAGAAATCTGCCATAGTACCCAGTACCCCAAGTGTATCTGCTGCATTACCCTCTAACTTTTCTATTCTACCCGTAATTGCCTCTTCATGTCTTTTGAATGATTCTATAATTTGAACTAACTCATTTTTAAGTTCAGGACTTTTAGCTTTGTGGAGGTAATCTTTAAATGTAGTACCTCCCATGTGTATACCTTTTAGGAATTTATTCATTTCTTTTACATCGTTATTTACAGCCATAATCTCACCTCAGTTTATTGTGAGCATTTGGTACTTATATTATTCATAATTTTATTCTTTCATCTCAAATAGTCCAAATATTTCCTCATCGCTCATTGCCGAAAACCCTTCTGCACTAGAAAGTTCATCTCCCAAAAGCTCTGATATAAGCTTTTTCTTATCTTCTTGAAGTGAAAGTATTTTTTCCTCAATGGTACCTTTAGCTATAATTTTTATAACTTCTACCACCTTCTTTTGCCCTATCCTGTGAGCTCTATCTGTGGCCTGCTCTTCTACCGCTGGGTTCCACCAAGGATCAAAATGAATTACTACATCTGCGGAAGTTAAGTTAAGACCAGTCCCTCCAGCTTTTAAACTTATTAAAAATACAGAACTCTTGCCAGCATTAAATTCTTTTACCAAATTCATTCTTTTTTCTGAAGAGACCGAACCGTCTAGGTAACTAAATTGTACCTGCTCCACCATTAGTCTTTTCTGTATATTCTTAAGAACTGTAGTAAATTGAGAAAAAACGAGTATTCTATGCCCTTCCTCTATACTATTATGAAGCAATTCTACTAAAGCTTCCATTTTTGCATTGCCTCCACTATAATCATTCATAAGCACTGTGGGATCAAGGCATAATTGTCTTAGCTTTGTTATATAAGAAAGTATTTCTATTTTACTACTTTTAAACTCCTCGTTTTTAACCTTGTTTTCAATAAGCTCCATTGCATGACTCGCATAAGTTTTATAAACTTTTTTTTGTTCCTGTTCTAGACTCACCCACAGTGTTTTTTCTATTTTATCAGGTAATTCTTTTAATACATCTTTTTTCCGTCGCCTTAGGATAAAAGGTTTTATAAGCTTATTTAAATCCTCTAATATTTCTGGACATTCTTTAAGCTTTTTGTGATATCTTACACTAAATCTCTTTTCATCATATAGGAAACCTGGCATTATAAAATCAAATATAGACCATAAATCCATAAGTGAATTTTCTATTGGCGTACCAGTTAATGCAAACCTAGTCTTTGCATTTATTTCCTTAACAGCTACTGCATTTTGAGAATTTGCATTTTTAATGTTTTGTGCTTCGTCTAGTATGCAATAATCAAACTCTAATTTATTATAGTTTTCTAAATCTCTCTTTAATAGGTTATATGTAGTTATAATTACATCATAACTATTTATGTTAGTTATTACTTCCTCTCGCACATCCTTTGAACCATTAGCTGCTATAACCTTTAGTCTAGGTCCGAACTTTTCAAACTCACTTATCCAGTTATATATTAGAGAGGTAGGTGCTACAATTAACGTCTTACTTCCCACGTTAGATAATATAAGAGTAATAGCTTGAATAGTTTTACCAAGACCCATTTCGTCTCCTAAAATACCTCCAAAGCCTAAGTATTCTAGTGTTTTAAACCAATTAAATCCAATCTTTTGATACTCTCTTAATTCACCTTTAAATGAATCTGGCTGTTTAAAGTTCAGCTTTTCTATATTTTTAAGCTTATCTTTTACTTCTTTCAATTCTTTTTTCCCTTTTATATATCTAATATTATTTTCCTCTAAATAACTATTTAAGAAAACACCCTTGTTTTTAGATATTTCAATATGATTATTTTCACTATGGGAAGGAGTCATAACATCTAAAAGCTTCAAGAATTTATTAAGCTCTAACTCTTCTAAGTCTAGATACTCACCATTTTTGAGCTTATAATATTTGAGGCTATTTCGAAATGCCCTTAGTATATTTGTAGTCTCACTGGGCTCAATATCACCTATTTTAAAGTCCATTTCAAAATAATTATATTTACCACTTTTGATATTACCACTAATGCCAGTCGCCCCCAAAGATTTTATACCTTTAAAGTTTTGAGAGTAATATACCTCTCCTATATCTTGAAGTCTTCCAATTTCACTTTTAAAAAACTTAAAAATACGTTCCTCCGACTTTCTAAAATAAAATTTGTTTTTCATTTGCTCAAAGCCTAAAGCTTTTAAAATTGAAGTTACCTGCACTTCCTTTTTAGAATCCCTATATACTATTTTTTCACTGCAATCCTCAAAAATATTAAACTCGAAATTTCCATACTTCACCTTTGTGGTTAGATTAACATCTTTCCCTTCCTGATCAAAATAGAATCTAAATTCACACCTAGCCATTATTATTTTATCTTTAATAGACTTAGATAATGCAACACTCGGTGATAAAAAATTGAGATCTGGAATCAGTCTTCTTAATATGTTCTCCTCCTCAAGACTTGTCATAGTGACCACCCTTGCCTCATTAAAAACCTCAAGATAAGGATTTAGCTTATAACAAAACTCATAATCCGGAAGATATATGGTACTACCGTACAATAACACATCATTTTTGGACCCGAGTGCTACTGGCATTCCATTTATTGATTTAAGCACATAATTATCTTTTATTATCTTCAAATCAAAATCAAGAGCTGGGGCTTCATGCAAAATTTCTGTATCCACAGGTCTAGAAAAAAACCCTTCATTTAGATACACCCTGTGTTTAGTTATTATTTCAAAAAATTCTCTAGTTAAATATTTTGGAATATTAATATTTTTCCCGTCTATATATCGGTCTTCATTTCTATTAACGTGCCTTTGGTTACCCTCCATGGTTTTTAACATAGAAATAAAATCAATAAGCCTTTTATCTACAGTGCATAGCTTTTGATTTCCCATATTTAGAGTGAAATTTTTACTATAGTTTATAGGAAAGTTATTATAATATGCTAATAAAAAATGATTGATATCCTTTATAATATAAATATTATTGGAAGCCATATAATTAAGTCCTATCTTAAACTCCGCAGTAAGATTATTTGTCCACTGATTTTTATTTATGTAAATTTCTATTTTAATTTCATCCTTATATTTTTCATTACCCAAAAGCATTGATAATACATTGTTTCCATTTTTAGATATATCTTTAAATGACATATCCTCTTCTCTTAAAAGAGGATGCACAGCTAAATCTCCTAAAGCACTATAAAAAGTAGCAACTAGGTGTTTACAACAATAATTTTCTTTTCTAAATTCTTTGTTTTCAAAATCATCGCAACTACAGAAGGTAGAAAAAATACTTCTCCTATCTGTATCCATCTCTATTTTAGTGTGATATTCATTAAAAAGTTTCTCTGAAATCACATTACCTTCTATGCATATTAACTTATCCACGCTTATAATATCTAGGGATGAAACCAGGTCATTACTTAGTACCCTTTGACCTTTAACAAGGTTTTTCCCACTGGTTCCTTCATTAAATATTTGTAGTACCATATCTTCCTTCAACATATTGTCTCCCTAGTCCTTTTGATTTTATAATCTTCTAATTATACCATAAAAACAAAAAGAATATAAAACCTACGTTTTATATTCTTTCTTAAAGGGCTAACCCTACTATTACATAATTCCTACCAGAAGCTGACCTAATACACTTACAAAATTCAGATCCTCAAATTTAAATTCCTTTACTTTTATAGGCACCGTTAAGTATAGTATTGCACTCACAATTCCTGATTTAATTATAGGAACAACCAAAACGGAGTTCCAATTTGGCATTCCAGTTACTAAATCATAGTCTATTATAGAATCCCAATCTATTGTACAAATTCCCTGTTTTTCTGAAACCACAGACTTTATTATATCTCCACTATAGCCTCTGACCCCAGTCCAATTTTCGTCGAAAATTTTTCTGCCGAACTTTTTAGTGATTTCATCCTCACTCACCATAAAGTACATACCATTTTGCGCCTCAGTAGTTTCTATTATTCTCCCGAGTACACTAAATATTTGAGTTTCCAAATCCGACTCATGTTTAATGATTTCTATAAGCTCTATCATAGCCAGTACATTTCTTGAATCTTGAACTACATTCCCCGATATTATTCCTGAAAGTTTATTAGTCCTCTTCATTTTTCCTGTGAACTTATCTTCCCAGATTTGACATCTATTTTTACCATTTGCCTTAGCTACATATAGTGCCTGATCAGCTTTTTCTACTAATTCCTTTTCCCACTTCCCATGGTTTGGATAGGTGGCAATCCCCATACTCACAGTTAATTCTCTTTTAACCCCTAATATTTTTTTATTATCGATATTTACTCTTACTCTTTCTGCGATTTCACTTGCCGCAGCTGTGTCAGTTTTTGGCAATATAATTATAAATTCTTCCCCGCCATATCTTCCACACACATCCATTTTTCTAATTGAGTTCATGACAATTTTACTAACATCACGTAGCACTTGGTCTCCAGTTTGATGACCGAACCTGTCGTTAACTCCTTTAAAATTATCCAAATCGAACATGATTATTGAAAACACACCTTGAGCCGCTTCCGCTTTTTCAACTTGTCCTAATAATTCTTCCTCTAAAAATCTTCTTGTAAGTGTGCCTGTTAGTTTATCAATAGAAGAACTAATTTTCAGCAAATAGTTTTCTACTATAAAACCTATAAATGAAGTTAAATCTAAACAATTACTCAAGCTTTCCTCATTAAAATTATTCAGTACCCTTTGTGACTCCATATATAAATAACCCTTAATATGTTCTATATTAAAAGATTCATTAACTCTTTTACTTACCCCCTTAGGTAATTCTTCAAGAACATTTTTTTTTGTTATGATAGGAATACACATTATGGATTTCATACCACCTGGCATAAATCTTAACTCAACATTTTTTGTATTATTAATTGTTTCACTTACTAATATAGGATTTTTAGTTTCTCTTACTCTTTGTAAAATTAGCTTTATATCTACAATATCGTAGTTGCCATCACTGGACGCAATAACTGAGTAGTCCTTATCATTCCCTTCAGATATAATTAAGCTTCTAGAGGACAAAACCATACTAGAAATAAGTTTTGTAATAACATCCAGTGTTTCAAGCGGATCCTCACTCATATTGGAAATTATGTCATTTATATTATTGATTCCCTTTGGAAGAATGGAACTATATATTTTTTGTGCTGATTC
>JANZQE010000456.1:0-2585 GCA_038040705.1 Clostridium sp.
GTAGACCTGGTAACATGATTGAATTAAACGTTGGTCCTGATGGGAGTATCTTTATTTCATTAGATAAAGAAAATCAAGATTCAATTAATGTTGGTTTAGATTTTGAAGAAGTAAACTCAACAAGTCTTAAACCTAATGAAATAATTGAAAGTTTAGTTGACAAGTATAATAAAAGACCTGAAGTTGGAAAATTAAATGCTGAACTAAAACTTAAAAACTTTAGAAAGTCATTTCCTACTGGTACTTCACCATCAGTTATATATCAAAATTCAACCACAGAAGTTTTACCTAATGTTGTTGAAGCTCAAACAGTAACTGTAAGTGCTGACTCAGATGCAATGCAATTGTCACGTGACATTGGTTTTATTCCTGCAGGACGTAATAGTGTAGAGCTTGAAAAAGAAGATAATTTAGGTAGAGATAATCCTACTGCAGAAGAAGATGTTGATTCAGTATCATACATGTCTGATGCAGAGTATGATGAAAAGTTAGATAATAACTTTGGTGACTTTCAAGTAGGTATTGATCACATTGCAAATAAAATATTAAGAAATGAAGGTGAGTTAAATGACCGTGAAAAAGAAATGATGCGTAATCCAGCTATTTCAAATGCAGTTAATTTTGCTGTAATGAGACAAGGTGGGCCAGGATCATTGGTAGGAGAAACAGTTGAAAAAACTAAGCCAACTAAATTAGATAAAGTAAAAGCTGATTTAATTGCATTAGAAAAATCAATTACAAAAGATCTTACAACTAAAAAAGAAAAGGTACTTGCTATTAGAAACAGTGAAGAATACAAAAAACTATTAGAAGTAAGAAAAAAATTAGAAAGAACTGCTAATAAACTTGTAGGTGTAACAAGTAATCAATCACGTATAGAAAAATATAATGATTTTCTAGATTGGGCAGCAGATAACTTACCATCTACAATTGGTATAGATGATCTATTAGTTTTAGCAGAAAATGGAATTACAAATGGCTATGGAAGAGTAGGTGCTTTTGTATTAAATTTAGATAAAATTGCAGGCGGTGTTGATGTAAGTGGAACAATTTATACTAGCGCATTAAGCCCGTATAAATATCATGAGGCTTTCCATGCTATCTTTAGAACTGTTCTTACACAAGATCAAATAAAAAGGTATAGAGGTATTGCTAAATCAGAACTGAAAGTTAAATATGGTTCTAGATATAAAACAGAATTACAAAAGTTTAGAAATTCTGCTAAGCAATATCAGGACATGACTAATCTTGAATTAGAAAATGAATTTGCAGAAGAGTATATGGCTGATGAGTTTGATGCATTTAAAATGAATCCACTTAAAAGCAAAACAAATACAGAGATTAAATCATTCTTTACTAAACTAATAGAATGGATTAAGGGAGTATTTTCTAAATATACATCTAATGAATTAAAGACTCTATATGAAAATATAGATTCAGGTAAATATAAGAATGCTGTAGTAAGAGCAAATGAGTTTACAACCTTAGATACTAGCTTAAGCGGTTCTATAAGTATTGCTAATGCATTAGTAAGATATGATAGTGTAGATAAAGCAGATGATATAGCAGGAGAGCTATATGTAGATTCTGATGTTATAGATCCTTTAATTAGATCTATGGCAGGAATGTTTATTAAAAGAGTAAACGACATCTCTTTAGAAGAGAAATCATACAATCCTACAAAAGTATACAATGATCTAGAAGTAGACTTTATAGTTATGCTTGATCCTAATAGCACTGCTAATCAAGGGTTTGTAGGAGCAAAGAAAAATTACTTAGAACAAATTGATCAGGCATTTTTAAATTATCCTGAAGATATTAAGAAAGAAGTATTTTCTTTAATTAATATTATTTCTGATATGGATCAAGCATCTCTACTTAAAGTAGAAAGTAATGAAGATTCATCAGGTCTAAGAAGTACTAGTGAGTTTAATAAAGATGCAGCAGAGATTGGTGGTTTTAATTCTCTTTCATATAAAGTAAGAGCATACATTGCCACTACTACAATGATTGGTACAGACTTCTTTGGTAAAACTGAATTAACAGATAATGAAACTTTAATAGTACCGGTTAAGTTTAATGAAGCATACAATGGTATACTTAAGTCAGTGTCTAATGAAAGTAATCCTGCAACTATGTTAAAAAGGATGTATGCTTATTCAAGATTAAATCCTCAAGCAAAATCTGTTGTAGACAAATTATTTAATGACACTGGATTAACAATAGATGGGTTAGCTTCTAACGAACCATTTAAAGATGTTACTGACGGATCATTATTAATATCAATGCTTAAAGGTTTTGAAAACTATAAAGTAGATTACATATTTAATGAAAGAGATTCATCAGGTAATTTATTAATATACACTGCATCAGAAAGAGATGATATTAATTCTCAACTAGATGAATGGGCACAAGCATATATTACTAAAAGAAAATTAGCTTTAGTTGACCCAAAAAGAGTTAAAGACTTTTTAAGAGTAACTAAAGGAATAACAAATTTATTTGGTGAGAGTAATAGTTATTCTAAAATAGTAGCTGAATCAAGAAAGTATTCTGAAAAAATGTTTGATTTAATTGGTATTAGA
>JANZQE010000457.1:0-18018 GCA_038040705.1 Clostridium sp.
AGTGCAGGTTTAAAAGATGCTATAAATAAGGTTATTAAAAAAGTAGGAAATGTAGATAGTGAAAACGAAGTAGTTATGCCGAAGAAAGTGGTTGTTACATTTGCTATCGCTGGAATAGATATACTCGAACTTGAAGATGCATGTAAATGCTTATGGAAAGAGGGAATTTATTCAGAAAGTGGAATGGGATGTACAGGACCAATAGTTTTGGTGCCAGAAAATGCTGGAAGTATAGCAATTGAAATCCTAAGAAAAGCTGAATTTATGAATTAAAAATTATTTAGAATTTTAATAAATTGAATTTATAGAAAGAAACTGAAACTAAAACTATAGTGACAGTTTCTTTTTATTTAACAAGATATTGAAAATAATAATTTAATATTTAGAACAATAAGTAGTTGCTATTAATAAAAAACTCGTATATAATTTAGCTTAAGTTCTATAAAAAAACATTTTACATATATTTTATAGTGAAAAGGTATTTGCTAAATAAGTAACCGTTAACATGTATAAGAAATTAAAAAAATTCATGCAAATAAAGAGGATTTTTTTAATTTTTATAGAATATTATATTTGCCAAGTAATAAGGTTTTTAATGATTAATTAATTATTTATAGGGGGTATTATTATGAATAAGAAAAAGGTAATTGCCATACTAACAACGGTGGCTTTAGTTACAACATTGTTTGTAGGATGTGGAACAAATAATGCAGAACCAAAAGAAGAAACAAAAACTGAAGAGAAAGCAGCAGGAAGTGACATTGTTATAGGTCTTTCTACTGATGAAGGTGGATTAAATGACAAGTCCTTTAATCAATCAGCAAATGAAGGGGTTAATAAGGCAATGGGTGAAGATGGTTTCGCTTATAAGCCAATTGAATCTAAAAAGAAAGAAGACTATGCACCAAATTTAGAAGCTTTAGTTGAAGAAAATGCAAATTTAACTTTCGCAATTGGATTTCAAATGTCTGATGCTTTGAAAGCAGTTGCTGAAAACCATCCTGACAAAAATTTTGCTATTATAGACTCAGTTATTGAATTACCAAACGTAGCATCAATTGTTTTTAAAGAGCAAGAAGGTTCTTTCTTAGTGGGAGTAATTGCTGGTAAAATGACTAAAACTAATAAAATTGGATTTATTGGTGGAAAAGATTTTGATTTAATAGAAAGATTTGAAGCTGGATTTGCAGCAGGTGTTAAATCAGTTAATCCTGAAGCTGCAAAAGGATTATTAAGTACAGACGGTAAGAGCACAGGAACTACTGTAAAATATGCAGATAGTTTTGAAGATACAGTTAAAGGGTCTGAACTTGCTAAATCATTATATGAAGACGGTTGCGATATAGTTTATCATGCAGCAGGCGGAGTAGGTATTGGTTTATTTATAGCAGCTAAAGAATTAAAAGATGCTGGAAAAGATGTTTGGGCTATCGGAGTTGATATGGATCAATCACTAACAGTTCCAGATTATGCAGACGTTATACTTACAAGTATGATAAAAAGAGTTGATACTGCAACTTACAATGAATCTAAATCTATAGTTAAAAATGAGTTTGAAGGTGGTAAAGTTATTAGTCTTGGGTTAAAAGAAAAAGGCGTAGGTATAGCTGAAACATCTAGTAATAACGTACCAAAAGAAGTTTTAGATGAAGTTAAAGCTTTGGAAGATAAAGTTATAGCTGGTGAAATAGTTGTTCCAGCAAATAGACAAGAAGCAATGGATTTTAAATAAAAATATTTATGATACATTATAAATTTAGCAGTTACTAATTTATGATTTTCAGTGTACAATAAGAGCTAGATGTAATACATCTAGCTCTTTCTAAGAATAATGGTAGTTAGAATCATTTAAAAGGACAATCACAATTGTTGGTGGTGAATTTATTATTGTGTATTAATAAGCTTCAGTGAATTTTTAAGGGAGGATGTATATGGAAAAGGTAATCCAAATGAAAGGCATAACAAAAGTTTTTCCGGGAACTATTGCTAATGACTGTGTAGATTTCGAACTATTAAAAGGCGAAACGCACGTTCTTCTTGGTGAAAATGGTGCAGGGAAAACAACCCTTATGAATATTCTTTATGGTTTATACAAACAAGAAAAAGGAGAGATTTATGTAAGCGGTAACCTAGTTAATATAAGTACCCCAAATGATGCTATTAAACTAGGCATAGGTATGGTTCATCAACATTTTATGCTTGTACATAATTTTACTGTAGCGCAAAATATAGTGTTGGGTATTGAACCTAAAAAAGGCTTTAAAATTGATATGAAAAAAGCAATCCATGATGTGAAAGAAATTTCTGAAAAATATGGGTTTGCTATTAATCCATCAGCAGTAATTGAAGATATCTCAGTAGGCCAACAACAAAAAGTAGAGATACTAAAGGCGCTATATAGAGGTGCAGAAATTTTAATACTAGATGAACCGACAGCAGTTTTAACGCCTCAAGAAATTGAGGAACTTAGAACTATAATTAGAAATCTTGAAAAAGAAGGAAAATCAGTAATACTTATAACCCATAAATTAAAAGAAGTTATGAGTATGAGTGATAGAGTTACTATAATAAGGCGAGGCAAGGTAACTGGAACAGTCAAAACTAGTGAAACAAGCATAGATAAGCTTGCAGAACTAATGGTAGGTAGAAAAGTAAATTTAACAATAGACAAAGAGCCTGCTGTTATTAAAGGTGAAATATTAAAAGTTAAAAATCTTTGTGTTAATGACCAAAGGAGACTACCTGCGGTAAATAATTTGAATTTATCAGTATATGGGGGAGAAATTCTCGGAGTTGCTGGTATTGATGGCAATGGGCAAACGGAATTTATAGAGGTTCTAACGGGACTTCGAAAACCTAAGAGTGGAACTATTACAATAAATGATAAGAATATATATGGCAAGTCACCAAGAGACATTATGATAGCAGGGGTGGGACATATACCACAAGATAGACATAAAAGAGGACTTATATTAGATTATTCATTATTTGAAAATTCAGTGCTTGGAATTCATAAGAATGCACCATTTAGCAAAGGCATAGTTATGAATTACAGTGAAGTAAGAAAACATTGTGCTAGTCTTATTCAAGAATTTGATATTAGAACGCCAAATGCAGATGTATCTGCATCATCATTATCGGGTGGTAATCAACAAAAACTTATAGCTGCTAGAGAAATCTCTAAAGACCCAGAACTATTAATAGCGGCACAACCTACAAGGGGCCTTGACGTTGGTGCGATTGAATATATTCATAAAAGATTAGTTCAAGAGCGTGATAAGGGTAAGGCAATACTTTTAGTATCACTAGAACTTGATGAAGTAATGGCATTATCAGATAGAATAGCAGTTATGTATGATGGCAATATAGTAGATATACTTAATAGAGAAGACGCTACAGAACAAAAACTTGGTATACTTATGGCTGGTGGTACTCTAAGGGAAACGCAGGAAGGAGTTAAAGAAAATGAATAAAGTAGAAAATAAAAATAGTAGTCTTTTTAATATATTAAAGAATGCACTTAAAGCACTTGCATTTCCACTCTTTTCTATAATTATTTCTATATTTGTTGCTGTTTTCTTTGTAATGTGGGCTAAAGGATATTCTATATTACAGTATTTTTCAGCACTAGGAGATTTATTCGGACTTATATATAAAGGCGGATTTGGTAATAAGAGAGTAGCGTTTGTTACTATTTCGGAAATTACTCCATTAATATTTACAGGGGTTGCTAATGCTGTGGCATTTAAATGTGGACTTTTTAATATAGGTGTTGCTGGGCAATTTATACTTGGAATGTTAGCTGGGGCATTTGTAGGAACTATCCCAGGTTTAAATCCAATAATTCATGGAATATTAATTATTCTTGCAGGGTTTACCGCCGGTGGATTATGGGGAGCTATACCAGGCTATTTAAAGGCTAAAGTAGGCACTCATGAAGTTATTAATACAATTATGATGAATTATATAGCGATGGCTCTTGCTAATTTCCTTATACTAAGAACTGGTTTTGGAGTGGCAGGGAAAGCAAGCACTGAAACTATTCAAAAGAGTGCACAACTTCCTAGGTTCGTAAGCGGTAGTGGGGCCAATATTAGTATATTCTTTGCCATAGCAGTAGCCATCTTTATATTCTGGCTTTTATGGAAAAGTACTGTGGGATATGAAATTAGAGCAGTTGGTATAAATCCACACGCTGCGGAATATGGTGGAATTAATGTTTCAAAAAATACTATTCTAGCTATGGTACTTTCTGGTGCAATAGCAGGAGTTGGTGGAGCAACTCATGTTGCAGGTGTCCTTTTAAATGTAAAAGACTTTATGGCACTTCCTTCTTATGGTTTTGATGGTATTGCAGTTGCACTACTTGCCAAGAGTAATCCTATTGGGTGCATTGCATCAGCATTCTTATTTGGAACATTAAATAGTAGTTCTAGAACTCTTCAATTAAATGGAATACCAAAAGAAATAGTTTATTTAATACAAGCTATAATTATTATATTTGTAGCTACAGATTATATAGTTAAATACTTCTCTGAAAAGAAAAAGAAGGAGGCGATTACAAATGGATAGTGTTATTATAATTAATTTGTTAGCGCAAACGTTAAGAATAGCTACGCCTCTAATTTTTGCGGCCCTTGGTGGTATATTTTCCGAAAAATCTGGTGTTGTTAATATAGGTCTTGAAGGTATGATGGTAATAGGTGCATTCTTTGCGGTATACGGAAGCTATACGACTGGAAGCCCTTTAGTAGGAGTACTCTATGGCGTTATAGCTGGTGGAGTTATGGGCTCAATACATGCTGTTCTCAGTATACATTTGCGTGCGGATCAAGTTATATCAGGTACTGCAATAAATCTTTTTTCAACGGCCCTTGCTAGTTTCTTAATATTTAAGTTATTCAATGGTAAAGGTGGTCAAACTGATATAGTAAAAGGACTTGATTTCAATATACCAGATGCAATTAGGGATATACCATTAATAGGTAAATTTATTTCTGGACTAAATTGGTTTGTTATTGGAGCAATTATCTTAGTGTTTGTATCACATTATGTGCTATATAAAACACCACTCGGACTAAGAATTAGAGCAGTAGGGGAGCATCCTATGGCTGCTGACACTTTAGGAATAAATGTTTATAAAGTAAGATATATGTGTGTTATTTTATCAGGAATGCTTGCGGGTCTTGGCGGAGCAGCTTTATCTCTAGGAATAACTCCACTTTACAGAGAAGGAATGGTAGCAGGTCGTGGATTTATTGCTTTAGCAGCGGTTATTTTCGGTAATTGGCAACCATTTGGAGCTTTGGGTGCTAGTTTACTATTTGCCTTTGGCTCTGCATTTAATATTTTTGCACAAGGACTTAGCTGGAATTTACCTTCAGAAGTATATGAGGTTATTCCATATGTGCTCACAATGCTTGCACTTGCAGGATTTGTTGGTAAAACAACAGGACCATTAGCCAGTGGTAAGCCTTACGAAAAAGGGTCAAGATAATTTAAAAGATTAAAAACTCAGTTTATGTTTTCTGCTATGGCAGAAGCTTATTCTGAGTTTTTTTATTTGCAGTTTTAGATTAAGATATAATCTATATTTATATTTAGGGCTATGGTATAATATTTATAATGGACAAAATGAGGTGATGGATAAATGAACATTAATTTTGGTTTGAATTTAATTCAAGAGCAAAAACTAATAATGACGCAAGAAATGCAGTTGTCTGTTAAACTTCTTCAAATGTCCTCATATGAGCTAGGGCAATACGTGGATAAAGAGATGCAAGAGAATCCGGTGCTTGAGGAAAAACAGATTGAAAATAATAAAAACAATAAAAATGATGTAAAGGATTTTAAAGAAATAATCAAGTACCTTGAGCAGGATGACTATAAAGGAAAGAATTACGGTGTAAAGATTGAAAAAGAAGAAATATCGCCTTTTTATTATATTGCCCAGGAAAAATCTCTTAAGGATTATCTTAACGAGCAAATAGGATTAACAATTGGTAAAACTGATATATTGAATATTTGTAAGTATATGGTTGAAAATCTAGATGCAAAGGGATATTTATCTGCGAAATTATCGGATATATGCAGCGAAATGGCAATAACAAGTGAAAATGCTGAAACTGCACTAAAAGTTTTCCAATCTTTAGATCCGCAAGGAATTGGAGCTAGGGATTTAAGGGAATGCCTTAGAATTCAATTGCATAACCTTGGTAATAATGATGAGAATATTTATAAAATTATAGATGATCATTTAGAACTACTTTCAGAAAATAAATATACTGATATAGCAAAATTACTAAAAGTTACAACCTTGCAGGTCCAAAAATATGCGGATATTATTAAAAATTTAGAGCCTAAGCCATCAAGAGGATTTTATACTGGTGAGACTGTTAAGTATATAATACCCGATGCCTACATTAATAAGATAGATAATCAATATTTTATCTCTATGAATGAAGATGTGCTTCCTAAATTAAATATAAATTCACTATATAAAGAAATTATTAAAGATGAAAAAGATGTGGAAGCTGTAGAATACGTAAAAGATAAACTTAATAGCGCAATGTTTCTTATAAAAAGCATTGAACAAAGAAAAAATACTGTGTACAGAGTTCTAGAAGAAATTTTATCAGTGCAAAAGGAATATTTTGATATTGGGGAAGAATATTTAAAACCGATGACACTTAGAATTATTGCGAGTCACTTGGAAATGCATGAATCTACTATAAGCCGTGCAATTAGAGAAAAATATGTTAGTGTAAATAATGGTAAAATTATAAAAATAAAAGATTTGTTTACTAATGGTATTGCTTCGGCTTTAGGTGGCGACGACATATCTACAATTAACATTAAAACTTCTATTAAAGAAATGGTAAATAATGAGGAAAAGAAGAAGCCACTATCAGACCAAATTATTTGTAATCGATTAAATGCAGAAGGGATGAAT
Organism: Clostridium sp.; assembly: GCA_038040705.1. Classification (GTDB taxonomy): domain Bacteria; phylum Bacillota; class Clostridia; order Clostridiales; family Clostridiaceae; genus Clostridium_AD. The sequence goes on from JANZQE010000457.1 coordinate 6,953, forward strand.
ATTTCAAGAAGAACTGTAGCAAAATATAGAGAAGAACTTGCAATTAAAAGTTCAAGTAAGCGAAAAAGATTTTAAAAAAACGCATATACAAGGGCCTTGTTAACAGAATGTTAACATGTTTTTTCAAATACTAATTTAAAAAAGTTAGTATTTGAGTTACAATATAGGTGGGAGCAAAAATTGTATGCTGGGACTCATAAAGTCCAGAGAGGTGTTCAAGTGCAAGATATATTAAAGTTACAGCAAAAGGTAGTGCCAGAATTAATAGAAACCCTACAAAAACGATATAACATACTAAGGACCATATATTATAATCAACCTATAGGAAGAAGAATCCTTGCAAGCGATTTGAGTATAGGAGAGAGAATAGTAAGAAATGAAATAAATTTTTTGAAGTCTCAGAACTTGATTGAGATTAATGTGTCAGGTATGTCTGTGACAACTGATGGAGAAGAAATAATAAGTAAGCTAAAAGATTTTATTCATGAGATTAAAGGATTGTCTAAATTTGAGGAGTTTATTCAGCTGCATTTAAAGCTTTCGCAAGTTATAGTTGTTCCCGGAAACGTAGAAATTGATAAAAATGTACTTAAAGAACTTGGCAAAGCAGGTGCAAGTTATGCAACGGGTATTATAAAAGATAATAGTATTATTGCATTAACAGGTGGATCAACAGTAAAAGAAGTTGTAGAAAATTTTCCGAAAACAAATAAATATAATAATATTTTAGTGCTTCCTGCTAGAGGAGGTATGTCTAGAGATGTTGAAATCGAGGCTAATACCTTAGTGGCAAGGCTTGCAAACAAAATTTCTGGTAATTACGAATTACTTCATGTACCTGATAATTTGAGTAATGGTGCACTAGAAACTATATTGAATGAAAAAGGCATAAAAGACATAATAAGTAAAATAAAAAATTCTGAGGTGCTTATTTATGGTATTGGTATTGCTAAGGATATGGCTAATGAAAGGGGATTATCAGAAGATATTATAAGTGATTTGGAAAAACTTGGCGCAGTAGGAGAAGCTTTTGGACATTACTTTGACGAATCAGGAAAAATAGTTTATTCTACACCTACCATCGGTGTGAAAAACGAAGATATAAAAAACATCAACATACTAATTGCAGTAGCAGGTGGAAAAAGTAAGGCTAGAGCTATTATTGCAACTGAAATCAATGCTTCAAGTACAGTTCTTATAATTGATGAATCAGCTGCAGAAGAAATTATAAATATTATTGAGAAAAGAGCGTAAACTATATAATGCTTTGATTTTAAAAGAATTATATATTTACATATAATTATTTTTAAAAAACTTAGGAGGTTTTGTCAATATGATAAAAGTAGGTATTAATGGATTCGGAAGAATAGGAAGAAACGTATTTAAAGCACTAGTGGCAAACTATGCTACAGAATTACAGGTAGTAGGAATCAATGACTTAACAGATGCTGCAACACTAGCACATCTTTTAAAATATGATTCACTTTATGGTAAATTTAACGGAACTGTAGAAGCTAAAGAAAATTCAATAGTTGTTAATGAAAATGAAATTAAAATATTTGCAGAAAGAGAACCAAAAAACATTGATTGGAGTTCACTAGGAGCAGAAATAGTTATAGAGTGTACAGGATTCTTTACAGATGCTACTAAAGCAAATGCTCACGTTTCTGGAACAGTTAAAAAAGTTATCATATCTGCACCAGCTAAAAATGAAGACATAACAATAGTTTTGGGTGTTAACGAAGAAAAATATGATTCTGCAAAGCATAATATAATATCAAATGCTTCATGTACTACAAACTGTTTAGCACCATTTGCTAAAGTTTTAGATCAAGAATTTGGAATAGTTAAAGGACTTATGACTACAATTCACTCATATACTGGAGATCAAAGATTATTAGATGCTCCACATAATGATATGAGACGTGCAAGAGCAGCAGTTGAATCAATGATTCCAACTACTACTGGAGCTGCAAAAGCTGTAGCATTAGTATTACCACAATTAAAAGGAAAATTAAACGGATTCTCATTAAGAGTTCCAACCCCAACAGTTTCATGTACAGATTTAGTTTGCGAACTTTCAAAAAATGTTACTGCAGAACAAGTAAATGCAGCATGTAAGAATGCTTCTGAAACTTCAATGAAAGGAATTCTTGGATACTCTGAAGAACCACTAGTTTCGATTGATTACAGAAGAGACGAAAGATCTTCTATAATTGATGCAATGTCAACTATGGTTATTGGAGATAACATGGTTAAAGTTGTTTCTTGGTATGATAACGAATGGGGTTATTCAAACAGATTAGCTGACTTAACTAAATATGTTGCAGATAGATTATAGAATTTAATTTTTTATAAAATTTAATTTTACTATAAAACTGTAAATATAATATGGAGGCCTGGTTTTATAGTTACTCTATGGAACCAGGCCTTTTAAATATAACCTTACATTATATTAGAATATAATGTAATATTTACCATTAGCATTACTCCAATTTAGTATAATTACTATAAATTAAACAAGTTTTAATATAAACAATATGAGAGGAGAATGTGTATGCAATTTAATAAAAAAACAATAGAAGATATTGAGGTTAAAGGTAAAAAGATTTTAGTAAGATGTGATTTTAATGTGCCATTAAAAGATGGGGCTATTACAGATGTAAATAGGTTAGTAGGTGCAATGCCTACAATAAACTATTTAGTTAAAAAAGGTGCAAAAGTTATTTTATGCTCACATCTTGGAAAACCGAGTGGCGAGCCAAAGCCAGAGCTTTCACTAGCACCAGTTGCTAAAAAATTAAGTGAAATGCTAGGAAAAGAAGTAGTTTTTGCAGCGGATCCAAATGTAGTTAGTGATAGTGTGAAATCATCCGTATCAAAAATGAAAGACGGAGATGTTCTACTTCTAGAAAATACAAGATACAGAAGTGAAGAAACTAAAAATAGTGAAAATTTCTCGAAAGAGTTAGCATCTCTTGCAGATATATTTGTAAATGATGCCTTTGGATCGGCTCATAGAGCTCACTGCTCTACAGTTGGAGTAACACAGTTTATTGAGACTTCGGTATGTGGATATTTAATTCAAAAGGAATTAAAATTCTTAGGAGAAGCAGTAGATCATCCTGTTAGACCTTTTGTTGCTATTTTAGGTGGAGCGAAGGTAACAGACAAAATAGATGTTATTTCTAATCTACTTGAAAAGGTAGACACTTTAATTATTGGTGGAGGAATGGCTTATACATTCTTAAAAGCTGGTGGTTACTCTATAGGAAGTTCACTAGTTGAAGAGGATAAGGTAGAATATGCTAAAGATATGATGCAAAGGGCAGAGGCAAAAGGAGTTAAATTCTTATTACCTGTGGATCATATTGTAGCAGATAGGTTTTCTTCTGAGGCAGATCCAATAGTTTCGAGTGATCAAAATATTCCAGATGGATTTATGGGACTTGATATTGGGCCAAAGACTTCTGAAATATTTAAAGGTGCTATAAGTATGGCTAAAACTATTGTTTGGAACGGACCAATGGGAGTATTTGAATTCGTTAATTTTGCAAAGGGTACTACTTCTGTAGCGGAGGCAATGTCAAAAGTTGATGGAACTACTGTAATAGGTGGTGGAGATAGTGCAGCTGCTGTTAATCAACTAGGATTTGGAGAAAAGATGACTCATGTATCTACAGGTGGTGGAGCATCCCTTGAATTCTTAGAAGGTAAACTTCTACCAGGGATTGAAGCACTTACAAATAAATAAATATAATATTGGGAGGGGTTACAATGAGAAAAGGTATAATTGCAGGAAATTGGAAAATGAACAAAACTGTAGCTGATGCTATAACTTTAATGGAAGGAATAAAGCCACTTGTTAAAGATGCAACATGTGATGTTGTTGTTTGTCCTACATTTTTATGTTTAGATGCAGTAATAAAGGCAGCTAAGGGAACAAATATAAAAGTAGGGGCTCAAAACATGCATTATGAAGAAAGTGGAGCTTTTACAGGTGAAGTTTCACCAGGAATGCTAAAAGACATGGGCGTTGATTTTGTTATAATAGGACATAGCGAAAGAAGACAGTATTTTAATGAGACTGATGCAAGTGTAAATAAAAAGCTTAAGGCTGCTTATAATCATAATATAGCACCTATCCTTTGCATAGGAGAAACGCTTAAAGACAGAGAAGGAAATATTACAGAAAAAGTACTTGAAAACCAAATAAAATTAGATTTAGATGGACTTACAAGATTACAAGTAGAAAACTTAGTTATTGCTTATGAGCCAATCTGGGCTATAGGCACAGGGAAAACTGCAACTGCAGATCAGGCTAATGAAACAATTGGTTTTATTAGAAGAGTAGTTGGAGCTATGTTTGGTACTGATGTATCCAAAAAACTTAGAATTCAATATGGCGGTTCAGTTAAACCATCAACTATAAGTGAACAAATGGGTAAATCAGATATTGATGGTGGATTAATTGGAGGAGCTAGTCTCAAAGCAGAAGATTTTGCAGGTATAGTAAACTATTAAAAAAAATTAGTGAATTAACCTACATTAGAGAGTGTACTCACATTAGTGGGCTCACCTGCTGGTGCAGGTTGTTTACAACATATGGGAACAGCCGTATGTATTGTTCATAGGGAACAATGGGTGGGAGGACAAAAATGCAAAAGAAACCAGTAATGTTAATGATTTTAGATGGATTTGGAATGTCAAATAATGTAGATGGGAATGCAGTGATCGCAGCAAATAAACCCAACTATGACAGTATAATTAAAAAATATCCGAGCACAAAATTAAGAGCAAGTGGACTTGACGTAGGACTACCAGAGGGTCAAATGGGAAATTCAGAAGTTGGTCATTTAAACATAGGTGCTGGTAGAGTTATATATCAAGAGCTTACAAGGATAACAAAAGAAATTGCTAAAGGAAACTTCTTTAAAAATACTGTTTTTACTGAATCCATAGATAAAGCTATAGAAGCTAACACTTCAGTTCATCTTTTAGGATTATTATCTGATGGAGGAGTTCACTCTCATATTGATCATTTAAAAGCATTAATAAAGCTTGCTAAAGATAAAGGTGCTAAAGATGTTTATGTTCATGCTTTTTTAGATGGCAGAGATGTTCAACCAGGTTCAGCACTAGATTATATAGCAGAACTTGAAGAATATATGAATGAAATAGGAACAGGGGAAATTGCTACTGTGTCTGGTAGATACTATGCTATGGATAGAGACAAGAGATGGGAAAGGGTAGAACTTGCCTATAATGCTATTGTCTTATCTAAGGGTGAAGAGAATTCATCAGCAATAGAAGCAGTTAAAAGTGCTTACCACGATAACAAGACGGACGAATTTGTTCTTCCAACTGTTATTATAAAAAATGGTAAGCCTGTGGCAGCTATAAATAATAAGGATAGTGTAATATTTTTTAATTTTAGACCAGATAGAGCAAGAGAAATAACTCGTGCAATAAATGATAGAGAATTTCTTGGGTTTGAAAGAGAAACACTTACCTTAAATTATGTATGCATGACGCAATATGATGTAACAATGGAAGATGTAACTGTAGCATATACATCGGATAAATATAAAAATACGCTAGGGGAATACGTTAGTAGCCTAGGCAAAAAACAGCTAAGGATAGCTGAAACTGAAAAATATGCTCATGTGACATTCTTTTTCAATGGTGGGGTTGAGGCTCCAAATACTAATGAAGATAGAGCACTTATTCCATCGCCTAAAGTAGCCACCTATGATTTAAAGCCGGAAATGAGTGCATATTTAGTTACTGAAGAATTATTGAAAAGGCTTGACTTAGATGAATATGACATGATTATACTTAACTATGCTAATCCAGATATGGTAGGACATACAGGAGTTTTTGAAGCTGCTAAAAAGGCTATAGAAACAGTAGATGAATGCCTTGGAAAAATTGTTGATAGTGTTCTAGGTAAGGATGGTACTGTTTTTATAACTGCAGACCATGGTAACGCGGAGCAAATGATTGACTTTTCCTCAGGCAAGCCTATGACAGCACATACTACGAATTTAGTGCCCTTTACATATGTTTCAAACCATGGTAAGGGACTAAAGGAAACTGGCATATTAGCCGATATTGCTCCAACTATTCTAGATGCTATGGGGGTTCCTGCTCCTAAGGAAATGACAGGGCAATCACTAATAACACAAAGTTTACACAGATAGGGTTATTTTAATTTAAGTTAGGAAATAATAACAAAGAAAAAAATTTGGAGGTATGAAATTATGAAAAACTATATTGAAGTTATTGATGTATTTGCAAGACAAATATTGGATTCGAGAGCATTCCCAACTATTGAGGTTGAGGTTACACTAGAAGATGGTACAATGGCAAGAGCATCAGTGCCATCAGGTGCATCTACTGGTATGTTTGAAGCGGTAGAACTCAGAGATGGAGACAAAGATATATATAATGGTAAAGGCGTTTTAAAAGCCGTTGATAATGTAAACAATGAAATAGCTGATGAAATAATTGGAATGAACGTATATGATCAAGTAGCTATAGATAAAGCAATGATAGCTCTTGATGGAACAGACAACAAAGGTAAACTTGGAGCTAATGCAATGCTTGGAGTATCACTAGCTTGCGCTAGAGCAGCTGCAGAATCATTAGGACTTGGATTATACCAATACATTGGTGGAGTAAACGCTAAAGTTCTACCAGTTCCAATGATGAATATTATGAATGGTGGAAGCCATGCTGACAACAATGTAGACTTACAAGAGTTTATGGTTATGCCAGTTGGAGCAACATCTTTTAGTGAAGCACTAAGAATGAGTGCAGAAGTTTACCATACATTAAAATCATTATTAAAAGCTAAAGGTTTATCAACTGGTGTTGGTGATGAAGGTGGATTTGCACCAGATTTATCATCAAACGAAGAGGCTATAAAGATTATAGTGGAAGCGATAGAAAAAGCTGGATATACTCCAGGAAAAGATATATTTATAGCTCTTGACCCAGCAGCTTCTGAATTTTTTGAAGATGGAAAATACAATTTAGCTTCTGAAGGAAGAAAATTAACTCCAGAGCAAATGGCCGATTACTATGTAGAACTAGTAAACAAATATCCAATTATATCTATTGAAGATGGAATGGCTGAAGAAGATTGGGATGGCTGGAAATACTTAACTGATAAAATTGGAGATAGAGTTCAATTAGTTGGAGATGACTTATTTGTAACAAACACTAACAGATTAAAAATGGGACTTGAGAAGAAAGTTGCAAATTCAATTCTTATAAAATTAAATCAAATAGGTACAATAACTGAAACATTAAATGCTATAGAAATGGCTGAGAGAGCTGGATTTACTGCAGTAGTGTCTCATAGATCAGGAGAAACTGAAGATTCATTTATAGCAGACCTTGTTGTAGCTGTAAATGCAGGACAAATTAAAACTGGTGCTCCTGCTAGAGGCGAAAGAGTTGCTAAATACAACCAGTTATTAAGAATAGAAGAAGAATTAGAAGAAGCAGCTGAATACAGAGGTATGAAAGCATTTTATAACATTAATAAATAACTGATTTTAATTAGAGTATAGTCTTTAAAGACTATACTCTTACATTTTATTCAAGGTGGTATTCTTAGTGAAATTGTGTTAAACTTAACTAAATAATACAATGATTAAAATGTGTAAGGTAAATAGTATATTATAAGGTAGACATATGAATTACATTGCGTTGTAAAGTGCCTTAGAATGTGATAAAATGAAAATGATTAGGTATTCGATAAATAGGGGGTGTACATATGCATAATTTTCTAATGGTTTTAGAGGTTATATCTTCAATTGTTATAATTGTATCAGTTATGATGCAACCTAGTAAATCAGATGGCTTAAGTGGCCTTGTAGGAGGCGGCGGCGGAGCTTCTGAATCTCATTTCGCAAAAAACAAGACAAAGACTTTTGAATCGGTAATGGCAAAAGTGACTGCAGTTTCAGCAGTTTGTTTTGGTATAACTACAGTGATGCTAAATTTAGTTAAATAATATAATTATCTAAGTCATAATAAAATAGATATTTTAGAATACACCGCAGTTTATTTAAAAAAATTAATAAACTGCAATTTTTTTTTATTTAAATTTTGATGGTATAAATATAATATAAATGCTAAAATTGTATAAAGTAATCTATGATTATTAGAGGTGATTGATGATGAGTGAATATAGTTCTAAATTAGAAAGTAAAGATATGGATTTTCTTTTTGAAGGAGTTTTAAGTCTTCAAACAAAAGAAGAGTGCTATAGGTTTTTTGAGGATATATGCACTATAAATGAAATTAAAGCATTTGAACAAAGATTACAAGTTGCAAAGATGCTAGCGGAAAAAAGGACATACTTGGACATTGCAAGTACTACTGGGGCTAGTACGGCCACTATAAGTAGGATAAACAGATCACTCAATTATGGTAGTGATGGATATAAGCTTATATTAGAACGTTTGAAGTAGAGCAAATAATATACTTATTATCATGGGACTATAAATTATGATAAAAAGAGACGGTTAACATACATTCACTCAACTTAGCTATTATCAAGGGAGTGGGTTTAAATTAACCGTCTCTTTTTTTATAAATTGTTTAAGTTCTCAAAATTTGTGATATAATTATAGGTATGTTTGTAGTTAAATAGTAGTTATGCTAAATGTAGTTAGTATTTCTAAAATATAAGGAGTGGTTTCATGGATTTACAAAGTTTGTTAAATAAAGAGCAATGCGAGGCTGCAATAACAGTTGAGGGACCGCTTTTAATACTAGCCGGTGCAGGATCTGGAAAAACTAGAGTTTTAACCTATAGAATTGCTCATATGATACAAGATTTAAATATATATCCATCTCAAATTTTAGCTATAACTTTTACTAATAAAGCAGCTGGGGAAATGAAGGATAGGGTACGTTCGCTTGTAGGAAATATAGCAGATAATATGTGGATATCTACCTTTCATTCAAGTTGTGTTAGAATTCTTAGGCGTGAGATAGATAAACTAGGCTATAATAAGAATTTTACTATTTACGATAGCTATGATCAAAAAAGTTTGGTTAAACAGTGTACAAAGGAACTTAATATAAATGAAAAAGATTTAACAGATTCAGAAATTTTAAATAAGATATCGAGTGCTAAAAATGAGCTTATTTCTCCTGAGAGATATAAAAAAGAAAATGAACATGATTTCAGAAAAAATAAAGTCGCTGATGTTTACCTTCTTTATCAAAAAAAGATAAAAGCTAATAATGCGTTAGATTTTGATGATTTAATTTTTAAAGCAGTAGAACTTCTTAAAAATAATAAAGAGGTTTTGGCTTTCTATCACTCTAAATTCAAATATGTTATGGTGGATGAATATCAAGATACTAATAAAGCGCAGTATGAGCTTGTAAGGCTATTAATAGATAAAAATGAAAATATATGTGTAGTGGGGGATGATGACCAGTGCATCTATGCCTGGAGAGGTGCGGATGTTACTAATATCTTGGATTTTGAACAGGATTACCCAAGGGCAAAGGTGGTTAAGCTTGAGCAAAATTATAGATCAAAAGGAAATATACTTATGGCAGCTAATGAAGTCATAAAAAATAATTCCCAGAGAAAAGATAAAGCTCTAAGGACTGAAAAAGATCTTGGAGAAAAAATAAATTTATATAGAGCTTTTTCAGATAGAGACGAGGCCAATTTTGTGGCAACTCAGATTAAAACGATTATGAAGGAAGAAAATAGAAGCTATAAGGATTTTGCAATTTTATATAGGATGAATTCTCAATCTCGTATTTTTGAGGAGAGTTTCAGAAAAAATTTAATTCCCTATAAAATAGTAGGAGGATTAAAGTTTTATGATAGAAAAGAAATAAAAGATATAATGGCATATTTAAAAGTTATTAATAATCCACTTGATGATATTGCTTTAAAAAGAATTATAAACGTACCTAAAAGAAATATAGGCGATGCAACTATAGAGAAGGTTCAAGAATTTGCAACTAGTATAGAGCAGTGTTTGTATAGTGCAGTTTTAGATGTAGATACAATACCAACACTTACAACTAGAAATATATCATCCATAAATAAGTTTGTTAGCCTTATGAATAGTTTTATGGCTAAAAATGAAGAGGTGCCTGTATCTGAACTTATTAAGTCTATTTTAAATGATACAGGATATTTAAAACACTTAGAAAACTCTAAGGAACCAGAGGATGAGAGCAGGGTACAAAATATAAAGGAGTTAGTATCAGATGCTGTAGAATTTGAAAAAACTTCAGAAGATAAATCACTATTAAGTTTCCTAGAAGGGGTTAGTTTAGGGTCAACAACTGATGACCCAGATGAAATCGCCGAAACTGCGGGAATGATGACGGTACATAGTGCCAAAGGGTTAGAATTTCCGATAGTATTTATGGTAGGTATGGAAAATGGCTTATTCCCGGGTATGTCTTCTATAAACAACCCTACTGAAATGGAAGAATCAAGGCGTCTATGCTACGTTGCTATAACAAGAGCGGAAGAGAAGCTTTATATAAGCTCAGCTGAGAGTAGAATGGTGTTTGGAAGAATTGTCGGATATCCACCTTCTGATTTTATCAGTGAAATCTCTCCAAATTTAAAGGAAATTGTTATGGGAGCTAATAATAGGACTGTGGAGGTATTAAGAAGAAAGAAAACGAAGGCTGCACCAGCTTATAATCCTCATGGCCTTTTAAGTCATCTGGGCACAGAAAATAAAACACCTGTAAATGATTACCTTTCAGTTACTACGCAAGACAATAGTTCAGGGCAGCAAAGTGAAGCTACTGTTGGTAGAAAAGTTAGACATAGTAAATTTGGGATAGGTACTATTGTTTCAATTTCGAATTCTAGTGGAGATGCCTTAGTTTCAATAGCCTTTGATAATATGGGAATTAAAAAATTGATATTAAATAAAGCACCTATAGAAATGTTATAGGAAATGTTGGATAGAATAACTAGTGAATGCGCTAGTTATTTTATTTGGTATAGTAAAAATTTGCAATGGAAAGGAAAGGAGAGAGGCTGGTTACTTTAA
>JANZQE010000458.1:0-3303 GCA_038040705.1 Clostridium sp.
AAGTTAGGCAGTATTTATAAGTTAGATAAACGCTATCATGCTATTAAGATTTATTTAATCTGATTATTTCTTTTTACTACTTCAAATAATGAAGTACATTGGATTTTTTTTAGAGGCATATCTAAATAGACAAATAAGGAAATGATTTTTTCTATGTTTTTATTAGTATAATTTTTCGAACTCATTATAGTTATTAATTCTTTGAAAAAGATCATCATTGTTTTCTCATACATCGTATTAATAGTTTCAAACGTATTATTTTTAAGTTCCTCATAGAAAAACCTAGCTTTATTTATATTCTTTTTTTTTATAAAAACAACTAAAATATTTGATAATAATGAAAAAATTTCATTATTATACTTTCTTAACATTTTAAAGTGTTCTAATTTACTTTTTGTTCTTTTGTATAGTAACAATATTTGTTCTTCGGAAAAAAAATCTAATGAATTAGTGAATAAGACTATTTCATAATAGGTCCATTCTTCACAATTAAGAAGGTACCCTTTTAATGTTTCTAGGCTTTTTAAATTAGGCTGTTCATTTAAAATATAACTAATTGTTAAATCCGTTAGTACGGAATAATGAAAAAGTTTTATTTGATTGGTAACTTCATATTTTTGTTTCAGTCTATTTTTTAAATCCTTTAAATTTTCAACATCGTTTTGATAAAAATATTGGGTATATTTACTAAAGAAATCGTAATCATCTCCTGAGTTGTAATTGTTATAAATAAAGTGAAATTCATCTAAAGAAATGTTTAGATTATTTAGTATTTGTAATAATTTTGTTGAAGCAGTATCGCTAAGACCCTTTTCAAATTTTGAAATTGCCGGACGACTTAAAATGTTGTTATATACATTTTTTGTTTTTAATTTTTTTGATATTCTAATTTTTTTTATTATTTTTCCTATTTCCATGTAATCTCCTTTTTTTGTTTCTTATTGTTAACATTTTAACATATGAACTATTAGTACTATATGCTTACTTATAGTGTAACAAATTAAAAGTATATACAGGAGGAGAATACTAATGTTTGAAATAATTAATATTTTAGTTTGGGATGTTATTGGGAGATAGTCGAAATATATTTATAACCTACATAAGTAAAAAAATGTTATCAGTAGCAGTGTAATAATACTTTAGTGAGCTATTTTAGAAGCACTCATGAGAGTGGTTTCTACAAATAAAGACACTACACAATAGACATAATAATTTAACAAAGTATTTAACGAGTAATGATACGTATTCCTTAGGGATCTCTAAAGGTGGTTATTAAATGAAAAAAAAAACTAAGATTACCTATTTGATCATGCTAAGTATATTAGTACTTCTCTTAGTTTTAGGTTATCCTACTCAGACAACTTATTTTGGAAGGATAGAAATAACAGATAAAAAGGTAGTGAAAGATACTTATTATATAGACGCTAATTTAGACGATTTAGCGGTTGAAATAATAATTGACGAAGAAGATAGCCTAGTTTACGAAGAAACTCCTCAAAAAATTATGGAAGTATCTATTAGTGAAATTTGGGATTTAATTGAACTAGATAATAATTATCTTGTACGAATAACCACTGATAACTATAGATCCACTTATACTCTTGAAAGAATATATGGCTATTGACACGAACTGAAAAGTAGCGAAAAAATAGAAAGACGAAAGACCATACAATATACAACTGAAAAATTAGGAGGAATTTTATGTTTAAAGGTAAAAAAATTATTTTTGCATTCGTATTTTTAGTATCATTGCTATCTATATCTGAAGGGGAAGTGTTAGCGAAAAATTCTATCGATGATATACCAGTAAAAGAAAACTTGAGCTCAAACGTTTCAGTTGAAATACTGGAAGGAGACAGAGTAGCTCCTGTTAATAATGTTGAAGAATTGAAGGAAAGCCAATTAGACTTAATTTTACAACGAATTGGTTATTCTAGTAAATCCATTAACATGTGGGACATAGAACGTAAAAATCAGCTAGCCTCTTATGGAGGAAAAGTAGTGGATAGCGAACTTAGCGATTTAGTACATGAATACACATCAACTGATGGAGAAAACTATATTATTAATCCGAAAAATAAAGAGATGGTTAGAGAGATACAAATTAACGACTTGAAAAAAGCTGGAATTGAAGATGAAGATATAACTAAGTACAACTTAGTAGAAGAGACTGAGACTAGTAATCTTATGTCTATGTCTTCTACAGATGGAACGTTTCAGGATGAAAAATTTTCAGCGCTTATAACAGTTTCTCTTGTAGGTGAATCTGCTAATGATTATAAATATGTGATGATGATGGATTATTTCCTTGATTCACAACCAGTAGCGTATCAAGGAGATAATGCTGGTCTATATTGGGGTAACTACGGACAACCTGTAGCAGGAACAGCAATGGGGATACACTCAGTAAATTATGCTAATTCAGGTAATTGGGTAAATTTTAATCATAATATCAATCTGACAAGCAATGAGGGTGTAACTTCGAAAATTGACTACAATAATAAAACTTTCGGACCACAAATGGGTTTTCTATCAGAAGAAGTTTGGGTTAGCAAAAATTATGAAGGACATAATTTAGCTTTATCTGGAGCATATAGTCACCCATGGTTTAATAATGACTGGTCTATATCTGTAGGTTACGGATCGCTATCCTTTAGTGGCGCACTAACACAAGGCGACAAATGGTCTTGGGTATATAATTTTATGCCGTAAAATAGTTAGTTGTTTATTAATACATGAAATTACATAGATTCATGTATTAAAAAAAGCAGCAAATCAAAATTAGATTTGCTGCTTTTTTATATGGGTATGATTAATAATAAATACAAATTGAGTAGTTTAGATAATAAAATATTTTTATTGCATACGCATTTCTAGTTCGCTTAAGGATAAATTGGTGACATTAAATAATCCTTTTTCAAAACTATTTTCTTTTTTAGTTTCTACTAAAATAGCATTAATTATATCAGAACCATACTCAATTATTAGATAATTTACAGCTAGATATGATTGTTCATATACGTTATATGCTGGATCAGTTCGATAAATATTCCACTGATCACTTGTAAATAGATCCGTTAAAGGGACTATAGGAGTATCTAATGTTGTTAGAGTGACCCCATTAAAACCTATGTATTCAGATATTCCTTCTTTAAACCAAAACGGAATATCATTTTCAGATAACCTTAAATCTATAATCCTTTGAGAAAAAGAATAGTGAGTATATTCATGTAATAAATTCTTTTGAAAGTTCCAGATAATTGGGGGAATATCTTTTAATAGCGCATCTTTATTTTCAGATAT
>JANZQE010000459.1:0-3705 GCA_038040705.1 Clostridium sp.
ACTTTCCTTTTGTACCATCATATCGAGTGGCTTGTATTTACCTATACCTCGATTTGTTCCCTGTTGTAAGTAATTTATCGTATTACTTATATAAAGATTAGATAATATTTCTTTACCAGATTCATAGTTGTATACCTGTCCAAAACTTTCCGGTATCTCTATACCTGTAGAGGGTTTTTTATCACCACTAGAATCTATACCAAGTCCAAATTTCCATGCATATTTTGCTATTAAATCCAGCCCAGCTTTACTCTCTCCACCCTTTTCAAAAAGTAAATCCGCTATCTCATAAAAGAAATAATTACAAGATACTTTTAGCGCTTCTCTAACATCTACATATCCATGTCCGTAGCCACGTTCATTAAATCTCCAACAAGCGGAAATTACTGATGAATACCTGTCATTGAATGCGCCATTTTTATTTCCACCACCATCCAAGACTTGAGTAGTCTCGTTTATAACTCCTTCTTCTAGTCCTGCAATAGCTGTAAGGGGCTTGAAGATGGAGCCAGGAGGTATTAGAGATTTAGTTGCATTATTATAAGTTGGTTTTGGGAAAATATCGTTGTTATCCCTTCTGATTTTAGTATTACCTTCTATACTTTTATCTATAGGAAACATATAATCAAGTATTATTTGCTCTTTTTCTTTTTCAGTTTTTTCTGCTATCTCTTTATAACTCAAAATACCTTCTAATTTTGTTAACCCACGTTTTTGAATATATTCTAATCCCAATTCTTCTATGTCTGGGTTTAAATATGAATTATACAACTCACTAGTTAACCTTCCAGGCACTGCAAACATATTAGGATCATAACCAGGTCTACTTGCTAAAGCTAATACCTTACCGGTATTAACATCTAACACCACTACTGCACCTCTATTTGCGTTTGTTGTATTTACCCCTTGGTCTTTGTTTTCTCCTGCCTTTTGTAGATCCAGCATTACAGCATCTAGAGACTTCTCAGCAGCGTATTGCATATCTACATCTATATTAAGTTGTATAGTTTGCCCAGGATAAGTTTCAATTTCGCCAAGTGATTTAACTTTACGTCCTTGTTTGTTAACTGAAATGCTTTCTTGCCCCTTAGTTCCTCTTAAAACATCTTCAAAACTCGCTTCAATTCCTGCAGTACCTATATAATCGGTACTTACATCATAGCCTTTTTCCTCATATTTATCTGTATCCCAAGGATTTATTTTAGAAATGTAACCTAAAAAAGCTGAGCCGAGGTCTTTATTAGGATAAACTCTAATTGGTTGAGTTAAAACACTGATCCCAGGAATTTCAGGTAGTATTTGTTCAAAAATAAAGGCTGTGTTTTCACCTTCGGTGTTTTCGCCTAAATTATTAGCAATAGTTACAGGCTTATACCCAGAAAAGCTCTGCATCCTTGATGTATCCTTAACTAACATATACCTACGAAGTTCTTCTTTGCTTTTACTTTTAAAATCCGGAATTTCATTTATTTTATACTGCACTATTAAATCGTTAAAGACTTCTTCCGGGGTGATTTCTAAAAGTTTTTCATCGACTTTTTTAATTTCCATAGCGTTTAAATCTGCTTCCCTTTTGTCACCGTATAACTTTGTAATAATATCTTTCTCAAAGCCTCTATCTTTTTTAAATCTAAGTTCTGTCCAATTTTGCGTTGCCTTGTCTTGAGTCTTAAAATCAAAGCTATACTCTATAGTTTTTTTGACATCATTGGTATTTACTTTAAGTAAAAACTCATCTACCTGACTTTGATTGTTATCATCAAGAATTTTAAAAACCTTGTCCATAGTAGGAAAGAAACTCTTATCACTCTCCTCTGTGTTAGTAAAGGTTAATATATAACTTGACTCACTTGTAGCAAGCTTTTCACCATCTCTATCAATTATTTCTCCTCTTGGAGCTGGTGTTGATACTATCTTTTTATCCTTTTGATTTGCAGTTTCTCTATATAACTCACCATTAACTATCTGTATATTCACTAACCTCGATACAATAGCAGTAAAAATCAGAAGCATAATTATAGCCAGTGCATTAAATCTAGAAAATTTATTTTTTTCTTCATTTCTCTCTTTATTTTTCTTTCTCACTATTCCACCAACCTTTTAAAAACTTGTTGAATATTATTTAAAAGTAGTATATTAGAATCTCCACTCTTTTTTCATATGTTCCCTTTTGGAAAGTTTATATGTAAATTTATACATAAAAATACAAGCTATTAAATTGCATAAAGCTTGATATAATATTACCTCTACATCTGTGTTCTGTTTTATTGTGAATAATAGAGAAAATACTACTAAACCTTTTGCTAAACTGAGTACAAAAGATGATAGTATTGGGATAAATGATTTTTCTATAAATATATTTTTACCTATGTTTGAAGCTGCAACACACACAAGCATATTGCAAAGCATATTAATTCCAAACCCATTAAAAAAATACAAATCCTGTAGCATGCCAGTGAAAACTCCAATTATCAGCGCGTCCTTTGGAGAACTAACAACAGAATAACACAGTGCAAATGTAAATATCAGACTTGCATATGCACCGTGTATCTTAAGTAAAGGCATCAGAGTATTATCTAATATTAGGAATAGAATACATAAAAATACTAATGTTAATATTCTCTTCATAATACAACTCCTAATATTCTATTTCTGCTGAATCATCTTTTGGTACCACAATAAAGACCTCTTCTATCTTTGAAAAGTCAACATATGGCTCTATTATAGCACCTTTCATTACTAAGCCTTTATCCTCATAAACACTTAATACCTTTCCTATTCTAATTCCTGCTGGATATATTCTACCAAGTCCTGATGTCACAATTGCATCCCCTTTTTTTATATCCGAATCTAAAGAAAGACAATATATTTCTGCAAGTAATTTATTATTTTCATCTTTATATCCTCTAACCATACCATCATTATCTCTTGTTCTATCAACAAGAGCCGCCACACCTATATTTTCGTTAGATAAGCATTGAACTATAGCCCAATTACTACCTACAGATGTAACCTGACCTACGAGGCCCTCTCCAGTCATAGCTACCATTCCCTTTTTTATTCCTTTATTTGTACCCTTATTTATTATAAACCCATCCGAAAAACTATTTCCGCTAAGTCCTTTTATGTCAGCACCTATGTAATTATATTCAGTTCTTTGATCCGCGAACTTAAACATGCTTCTTAATCTTTCATTCTCTTTTAATGCAGTTTCATATTCTAAAGCTTTGGTTTGTAACTCACTATTAGTTTTTCGAAGCTCTTCGTTTTCCTTCTTAACATCTGAAAAGTTTGTTATAAATTTAAAACTATCTTTGATTTTGTAAAATCCGTCAAAGAATACACCCTGCACTGAATTTATAGTTACCCCTAACCCATTCTCAACAACAGACATTTTTTCTCGATTGGCACTATATCCTATTAAAGATAAAAATGTAACTGACAGTATTATAATAACTACTGTCAGTTTATTCTTCATGAATCCCATATCTAACTTCTTTTACTCATAACATCTATATTATCGAGAGCCTTACCTGCTCCTATAGCAACGCAATCCAGTGGATTCTCAGCTATATGTACAGGCATATGTGTTTCGCGGTTTATAAGTGCGCCTATTCCTTTTAGGAGAGCACCACCCCCGGTTAACATAATTCCTTTGTCCATTATATCTGATGCAAGCTCAGGTGGGGTTTTCTCTAGGGTTGT
>JANZQE010000460.1:0-3235 GCA_038040705.1 Clostridium sp.
TTAGTTGCTGGTTGTGGTAATACACCTTTTGGCTCAATTACCCTGTGAGTACCGTATTTACATCCTTTATTTAACATGTATTCCTCCTACTATATATCCATTATTTTTATTTTTTTTGATATTATGAGTTCTGCCCCAGTAAATGATCTAACCTCATCTATTGTTGTATCCTTGTGTATTTCCTTTAAAACTAACCCCTCTTTAGTAACTTCAATTACACAAAGCTCAGTTACTATTAGGTTAACCTTTCCCTTAGCTGTAAGTGGAAGAGTACATTTTTCAAGAATCTTTGGCCCGCCTTTTCCAGTATGCTGCATTGCAACAATAACCTTTTTAGCTCCCGTAACAAGATCCATTGCTCCACCCATTCCAGGAACCATTTTACCTGGCACAATCCAATTAGCAAGGTTTCCTTCCTCATCTACTTCAAGCGCTCCAAGAACTGTCACATCAACGTGCCCGCCTCTTATTAAAGTGAATGACATTGCACTATCAAAGTATGCTCCTCCAGGAAGTATTGTAGTAAACTCCGCACCTGCATTAGTTACATCTTCATTTTCTTCTCCTTGCGCTGGAGCACCTCCCATACCAACCATACCATTTTCCGAGTGAAAGGTAATCATCATGCCCTCAGGAACATAATTGGAGACCATGGTAGGAAGTCCAATTCCTAGATTAACAAGCTGTCCATCCTTTAATTCCTTTGCAACTCTTTTTGCAATTATCTGTTTTGCAACCTTACTATCCGTAATCATATTACTCAATACCTCCCAATATATAATCAACAAAAACTCCAGGGGTCATTACGTGGTCAGCATCAAGTTCACCTATTTTTACTAATTCTTCTGCTTCAACTATAACTATATCTGCAGCCGTTGCTATAGTAGGATTGTAGTTTTTTGTGGTTCCACGGTAGAAGGTATTCCCAAATTCATCTGATATACTACCTTTAATTATTGCAATATCAGCTCTAAGTGGAAGCTCCAGCAAATATTCTTTACCTTCTACTGTAATCTTTTGCTTGCCCTCTTCAACAATGGTACCTACTCCTGTTGGTGTTAATACACCTCCAAGTCCTGCTCCACCACATCTTATTCTTTCTATTAATGTTCCTTGCGGTACAAGCTGAACCTCCATTTTTCCTTCATTCATAAGTCTTCCGGTTTCAGAATTCGTTCCTATATGAGATGTTATAACCTTTTTAACCTGGCCATTGACCACCAGTCTTCCAAGCCCTTTATCTGCAAAACTTGTATCATTTGCAATAATAGTTAAGTTTTTAATATTTAGTTCAATCAGAATATCAATTATCTTATGCGGAGTTCCGCAACCTAAAAATCCACCTACCATCAAAGTCATGCCATCTTTAAAAAGGGGCTTAAGTTTATCAGGAGTTACTACCTTATTCATAATTTACCTCCATATCCTTTATTTAAAGTAAATACATATACTAAAAACTTTTATAATCCTAATATTTCTCTTGCTTCCGAAGGACTAGCAATTTCTCTACCAAGCACTTTAGCAAGTCGAACTACTCTCTGTACTAATTCTGCATTTGATTTGGCTGGAATTCCTTTTTCAATATAAATATTATCTTCAAATCCAACTCTTACATGACCACCCATAACTATAGCCATAGCAGCCATTTGAAATTCGTATCTACCAATACCTGAAACAGTAAAAGTACTTCCTTCTGGTATGCTTCCCTCCATGAATACTAAATCTCTAGGAGTAGCTGATATTCCTCCATTTACACCCATAACAAAATTGAAATGCATTGGAGACTTTATAAAACCCTTCTTTTGAAGTCTTATAGCCATATCTATCATGCCCTTATCAAAAACTTCAATTTCTGGTTTCACAGAAAGTTCAATCATCTTTTGACCAAATTCTTTTATAGTGTTTTCAGTGTTTACAAACACGTCATCTCCACCAAAATTACAAGTACCTGCATCTAAAGTTGCCATTTCCGGCCTAAGATCAACTGGTTGTAATCTTTCTGAATTGCTCATACCAACTGCTCCCCCCGTAGATGGTTGAACAATTACATTTGGACATCTAGTTTTTATAGCTTCAATACAAGCTTTAAATCTTTCTCTATCTTGAGTAGGTGTTCCATCATCTCTTCGCACGTGTAAATGGATGATACTAGCCCCCGCATTATATGCTTTTTCAGCTTCTGCTGCTATCTCCAAAACTGTATAAGGAACGTTTGGATTATGTTCTTTCGTAACTTCTGCTCCACATATAGCTGCAGTGATTATTAACTTTTCCATGTACTTACCTCCCTATATTCAATTACTAATTTATAACTTGCATAATTCGAAAAGGTTTACATGAAATTATTATTTCCTTTGTTTATCTTTAGGTACTACGCAAGTTCCACTTGCCCTGCAAACTACTATAGGTTCATCTAATTTATCACATGCGGAATCATTTATATCTGGTCTTGGTACTATAACTTTTCTTGCTTCAAAAATCATTTTTCTTGATGAATTTCCTACAGTCACTATTTCTCCAACAGCTTCTATAAAGTCTCCCGCATAAACTGGTGCTAGAAATTCTACAGCATCATATGCTTTGAATACTCCTTCATCACCATCGTTTAAAATTAAAAGTTCTGTAGCTACATCCCCAAATAATTGAAGCATTTTTGCTCCATCCACTAAATTTCCACCATAATGTGCATCATGGGTACCCATTCTTAATCTGATTAAAGATTTCATTTTTTTCTTCCTCCCTTTTAATGTAATAGTTAGCTATTTTTTTTGCATAAAAAAAGGCACTGAATTTTCAGTGCCTTAATAGACAAAATACTTAACTATTAATGCAATGAAAATTACCTTTTCATTACATAAATAGCTCTCCATAAAAAATTATGGCAGTGATAGAAATACTACTTTCTATCCCCAAGAATATATTGAAGGACCAACATACTCTTTCGGCAAATAAATACTTCATTTTTGATATCGGATGTTCCTATCCTTAGCATTCAAAAACTACCTCTTTATCTGCACCTCTATCTATGATAATTCATTCAATTTTATTATTTCTATCTCTGTTTCTAACTTAATTATAATCTGTAAATAAATCAAAAGCAATACCCTTTTAAAGAAAGTTTTATTTGTTTTTATACTTCTTCTACTTTTGCCTCATTTTCACTTGTAGCTTCTTGATCAATAGTATCTGCCTTAAAATTACCTTTTAGATAATTCGGTAGTTCCATACCCGCTGA
>JANZQE010000461.1:0-3290 GCA_038040705.1 Clostridium sp.
GAGTTGAACAAATTATAGTTGGAGTTGTAGGGGTTCTTCAGTTTGAAGTATTAGAATTCAGACTTAGAGATGAATATAATGTGGAGATTAAGATGGATAGGTTATCATTTACACAGATAAGATGGATTGAAAATAGTAATATAGACAAGGAAAAACTTAATTTGACTAGTGATACTAGAATAGTTAAAGACTTTAAGGACAGAGACCTACTACTATTCCAAAACGAATGGGGAATTAGATGGGCGCTAGATCATAATAAGGGCCTTATTTTATCAGACATGGGTAAGAGTGACGATTAGAAAATTTTATAAAAAGAAAGCGAAAAATCTCTTGAAAATATTTCAAGAGATTTTTTTATTTGAAGTTTTTACATGATTTTTCTTCGACTAGAGAAAGCATCAATTACAAATACAATAGCAGCAACTACTAGTAGAACATTAATTAAATTCCCACCTATGCTAAGGAGTATTCCAATTAACCAAAATAAAACTACAAAGCCACCTAACCAACGTAAAAAAGTCACAGAATCACCTCCATGTATTTAAAAACAATTTGATAGAGACTAAAAATGTCCATTATAGCTTTGATTTGTTATTATTTTTGATGATAAATACTAGATATAGTATGTATTACTTTAGCAATGTATATGCAAGATATAAATGGGATTATATTTTAAAAAGTGTATGCATACATTTGATAAAAAAAATAAATCGTATATAATGATATTAAATAAAGTTTTAAAACATAATAAATTGTAGGGGGACAAATATGGAAGGTAGATTATCAAAAACGAAAACAATTGACATAGTACAAATCGGAATTATGTCTGGGATTATTTACATTGCAACATATTTAATTAAGATACCAGTGGGACATAGTGCCGTATTTCATATAGGAGACAGTATGGTATATTTAGCGGCAATACTACTAGGAAAGAAAAAGGGTTTTTTAGCTGCGGCCCTAGGAATGACTATATTTGATTTAACAACTCCTTATTTTTTCTGGGCACCGTTTACATTGATTATAAAAGGTGGAATGGCATACCTTACAGCTGTTATAGCATACAGAAAGGGTTACAGTGGGGATGATTTTTGGAACAATTTATTTGCATTTGTAGTAGCAGGTGTATGGATGGTCCTTGGGTATTTAGTTTCAGGTTTTTTAGTATATAAACTAACTACTAATAGTCCACTAGTTGCATTTGCAGATATACCTGCAAATATAGGTCAAGTAATAGTAGGTATTGCTCTTGCCCTGCCATTATCACTAGCTTTGGCTAAAAATAATAAAAAACATGAATTTATAAGATAGTAAGAAGGATCAGAATATAATATTATTCTGATCCTTTTTTAATTGCAATTTTCTTTTGAAAATCGCGATCTCTGCTTTGTTTTTTTAAATAAAATATACTGAATATTATCGTTGGTATTAATATAAAGCTTATAACAGACAGATAGACATAAATATTTAAAAGCTTATATAATAATAGTACTTTAGCGGAAATAAAATATGAAAATATGAAAACAAATAATGTAATAAAATATATCCAATATTTATTAAGGAAACGAAGATTTTTTAATAGAATTAGTATAGCATTTAGCGTTAATACATATTTTATAAACCAACCACCTACCATTTGAAGCATTACAAAAAACTCGCCAAATTCTAAAAAATCGAAATAACTAACTAACTGAGTTTGTATAAGCTTTGGGTAGTTAATGTTTAAGGCTCTAATCACGCCGAAGGTACTTATAATACCAACAGTTGAAAAAATCTCCATTTGTATTACAATTAATATTGCAATTATGCAATGCTTTGTAATTTTTGATTTATTAACTACTTTAGATAAAAATGGAATGCAAACGGCTATACTACCATAGCATCCCAGCGCTTTTATTACAGATAAAATAAAAGAGGAAGTGACACCATTTGCCATTATAGGGAGCAGATAACTATAATTTTTATACTTAGCTGTAAGAATTGATAGGTTTATACCTGCCACCATTATAAGGCATATACCGATAATAGTAACTATAGTTATTGCCCTAGTGCCCTTCTTTGTAATATAAATCGCAGGAATTAATATAAATAAAAGGAAAAACCAGGGTGGGGTATCTGAAAGCATATTTACATGTAAGGCGTTTGCTTCTACTGAAGCACTTTCTATTAAACTGATAATTAAAGTTATGATAAATAGTATCAAAAATATATTTCCCGTTTTTTTACCTAAAGCTCTATGGTATATTTCAGTCATATTATAGCAATTTGTTTTCTTACAAACAAATAATATATAAATAAAATAAAATAATATAATAATTGAGGCAATAACAACTGAAATCCACGAATCCCTTCCACCATATACAATGAATACGTTTGGATAAGTTTTCATTGCTACAACAGAAGTTCCCCAAATTATGAATATTAAATGTTTTGTATTTAGCTTATCCATTTTGCATCCTTATCTCCTTCTTGTTTCAATAATGTAGTTTATAGAAATAAATTCATAATACATTAGTAGTATTTCCCAATTTGTGAATATTAAACTCAAATGTTACAAATAATAAATATGGTGATTATAATGGAAAATATAAATATTAATTATATTAAAGAAAAATTTAACAATAGCTACGATGTGAAATACCGAGAGATAGAATGCGAACTAGGAGTAATATCCGGTGTATTTATCGATGACTTGTGTGATTCCAAATTTATTAGTGAATATATATTTAAGCCTCTATTGGAAAATAAGAATTGGACTGTGGATTTAGAGTACGTAAAAAAGGATGTATTATCAGCAAATGTAATAGGAGATATTAATAGTAATGATGAGGCTATATCACACGTTTTGGCTGGGGACTTGGTGCTTATATTTCCTTTTGCAAATAAAGCAATTTATTGTGAGGCAAAAGGGTATGTGAGGCGGAGTGTTGGCATTCCACCTACAGAAAGTGTTATTAAGGGTCCAAGAGAAGGATTTACGGAAGCATTTGTAGATAATGTAGCGCTTATACGACGGAAAATAAAGAATTCAAATTTAAAGTTTGAAAACATAGTTTTAGGCGAGCAATCTAATACAGTAGTTGTCATATGTTATATAGAAGGTGTGGCACCTAAAAAACTTGTGGATTATTTAAGAAAAAAGGTGACTGATATAAAATTAGAGTTTATATTAGATGCGAATTATATTGAGACAAAATTAAAAAGTAAGAATTCAGCATTTGACACAATAGGTACCACCGAAAAGCCAGATGTGGCAGCATCTAAGCTTTTAGAAGGAAGAATAGCAATAA
>JANZQE010000462.1:0-3509 GCA_038040705.1 Clostridium sp.
TGTAATAACATCAAACTTATGTTCGCATTTTTCATTAATATTTGATTGTTGAAACCTTATTTGTTATAATGGTCTATTATGATTGTGTTTTAATAAATGGAGCGGGGTGTTGTATGTCTAAAAATTGTATTTTTAATATAAGTAAAATATGTGATAATTGTGGAGAATGTGAAATTTGTGAACTTAATCGCAGTAAGAAATGTGATAATTGTGGCAAGTGTCTAGAACTAGAAGGTTACGATGTTAAAGCTATTAAAATTGATGAAGTCTTTGAACATGAAGAGATTGAAGAAATTCTAGAAGAAGATATCGTAGATGTAGAGGTAGACGAGATGGAAGCGGTAGAAGATAAACTTACTGATAATGATGAAATTGATAAAAAACCAAAGATTTCAGATTATGATGAATTCTTAGCAGAGGAAGAAATTTTAAAGCAAAATAAGGATGAGTATATACCTGAAAACAATGAAACTTGGGAATATATAGATGACATAGACGGGGTAAGTGAACTACTTGAGAATGATGAAGATACCTCAGAACTACTTAAAGAGAAATTTCCTGGACTTATAATACTGAACGACAGGAGATAACTTATACTTCATATTATTAACGATGGTGAAAAAGTATATATTACGGTAAATGCATTGAAGAAGGTTATGCATTTTTAGTAATATATACTTTTTTTTATTCATCAGAAAGGGGATTCGACTTAACAGCAGTTCTTAATTTATCACTATCTACATGAGTATATATTTGGGTAGTACCTATATTTTCATGACCTAAAATTTCTTGAAGGCTTCTGATATCAACATTTCCATGCTTATACATAAGAGTAGCTGAAGTGTGCCTTAATTTATGAGGGGTGTACTTATCTTTATTAAGCCCAGCATTTCCTATATGTTTTTTAACAATTCGTTCTACAGTTCTTTTGTTAATTCGCCCATGCTTAGCACTAATAAAAAGTGCATCTTTATCTTCAATATGAATTTTTTCTATGTCTTCATTTCTAATAGGTAAATACTTATAAATTGCCTTTAATGAAGCTTTGTTTAAATAAATGGTTCGCTGCTTATTCCCCTTACCAATAATAGACAATGTATCGTCTTTCATATCAGATATATTTATACTACAAAGCTCTGATAATCTGAGTCCACAATTCAAAAACAGACTAATAATACTATAATCGCGAATAGAGTGCTTATCCCTTGAGTTAGTTGCGGTTAGAAGGGTCTTGCTTTCTTCTAAAGTTAAATAAACAGGGCTTCTTTTGCCTAGTTTAGGTGATTCCATATCTAAAGTAGGGTCCGTAGTTAGCACTTTAGCCTTAGTAGTTAAATAGTTAAATAGGGATTTAATAGCAGCAATTTTCCTTGCTTTAGCATAGTTTCCATTGGCTCTATATTTTGAGAGATAGGAGATAAATGCGTATAAATCCTGAAGTTCAAGAGTTTTAAGGATATCTATAGTTAGGTCATTTATGGGGATATCTAAAAGGTTAAGTGATGACGTTTCAGATATTAAGCCTTTATGTATTTTTAGAAACTTTAGAAACAGTGATAAATCAGCAGTGTATGCAACAATAGTAGCACTAGAACAGCCTCTAACAGTATCTAAATAATTGAAATAATTATTCATAAACGTTGGTATTTCATTATTATAAATAGTTTTCATAGTAGATTTCATATGTACCTCCTGATAATGCCATAATGTCGTGAAACTTACATTTCACGACATTATTATTCTATAAGAGGGAGGCAAAATCCTTCTTTTTTGATAAAATAATTAATTATATATTTTAATAATGTTAAAGTTAAAAATATAAAGCTATCAGTCTTGCCTTACTGATAGCTTTATATTGTCTTACAAACTATTATGCTTATGCGGTAGCTTATACGTTTATAGCAGTTTCTACGCCTAGATCAGCTTTGTTGGCCTCGAGTATTGGATTTACATATTCATCTATAAAGTCTACAACTTGACTTGGAGCTCTACCTACAAATTTAACTGGGTCAATTACAGCTAAAATCTCTTCTTTTGACATTTTAAAGCTATCATCATTAATAATTCTCTCAATAAGATCATTATTTAAGCCTTCTTCTTTAACTCGTCTTGCTGCAGCCATGGAATGGACTCTAATACTTTCATGAAGCTCTTGTCTGTCCCCGCCCCTTTTAACTGCTTCCATAAGGATATTTTCTGTAGCCATAAATGGAAGTTCACTGTTCACATGAGCAGTAATTACTTTTTCATATACAACCATATTTCCAGCTATATTTGTATATAGATTTAATACTCCATCAAGGGCTAGGAAAGCTTCAG
This sequence comes from Clostridium sp., assembly GCA_038040705.1. Lineage (GTDB taxonomy): Bacteria > Bacillota > Clostridia > Clostridiales > Clostridiaceae > Clostridium_AD. The sequence continues at coordinate 2,320 of JANZQE010000462.1, forward strand.
CTACGGATATTCTCTTATTAGCTGAATCATCCAATGTTCTTTCAAACCATTGTGTTGAAGCAGTAATAGCTGGATTTAATGAATTTATTATAATATATCTTGATAGCGCACTAATTCGCTCAGAACGCATAGGGTTTCTTTTATACGCCATTGCAGAGGATCCAATCTGACTTTTTTCAAAAGGCTCTTCTACTTCTTTCATATTTTGAAGTAATCTTAAATCATTACTGAATTTATATGCACTTTGGGCTATTTCTGATAATGTATTTAGTATTATAGAGTCTAGTTTTCTAGAATAAGTTTGACCTGTAACTGGGTATGTATCTTCAAATCCCATTTTATTAGCCACATACTTATCTAAGTCTTTTACTTTTTTCTCATCATTATCAAACAAATTCATAAAACTAGCCTGTGTTCCTGTTGTTCCTTTAACCCCTCTTAATTTCATCTTCTCAATTACAAAGTCTAAATTCTCTAGATCCATTATTAATTCTTGAATCCATAGAGTGGCTCTTTTACCTACAGTAGTTAATTGGGCTGGCTGTAAATGAGTAAATCCTAAAGTAGGAACATCCTTATATTTTAATGCAAAGTTGGAAGACTTACTAACTACGTTAACCAATTTCTTCTTGATTAATAGCATGGCTTCTCTCATCACTATTAAATCGGTGTTATCACCTACGTAACAGCTAGTAGCCCCTAAATGGATGATTCCCTTTGCTGCAGGACACTGTACCCCATATGCATATACATGACTCATTACATCATGTCTTATTTCTTTTTCTTTTTCTTCAGCCACTTCATAATTTACGTCATCTACATAAGACTTAAGCTCATCAATTTGAGCCTGCGTAATATTAACTCCTAATTGCTTTTCACCTTCTGCTAGTGCAACCCAAAGTTTTCTCCAAGTTTTAAATTTCATTTCATCTGAAAATAAGTAACTCATCTCTTTTGATGCATACCTACTATTTAATGGTGTATTATAAGAATCTCTCATATTTAGCCTCCATACGTACGATTTAAAATATAAAATAGATTTCATTCACATTATAACATACAATATAATTAAAATTAATGGAATTATTCGTATATTAGATTTGTTTTTAAAATATTATTTAAAATACACCTTTATCTCATTATATAATATTTTATAAAAATTAATAAACAGTTCTAAAATATCATATTTC
>JANZQE010000463.1:0-3498 GCA_038040705.1 Clostridium sp.
GTGTTATTATAACGGCAGGAATCATGCCTATAATATTCCCAAAGTAAGGAATCATATTTGATACACCGATAAATAAACTAAAAGGTAGGGGATAGGGTATTTTTAACATCAAAAATCCTATGAAAGTGATACAGCCAAAAATAACAGAAGTAATAATTTTTCCTACAAAATATTTGCTAACAGTAGTATGAACTATTTTTCCGAAATCAACTAGCCAGATAGCGTGGGATTCACTTAAAATAGCATAAATAAATTTTTTGAAATTATAAATAATAGATTCTTTGTCTGCTAAAAGATAAATTGAAATTACGATGCCAGACATTAATTTAATAAAGAAAGAACTTAATATCATTATGTTATCAATTATAATCTGTAAACCCGGGGCAAAATATGTAGATATATCACTATTGAAATTATGGAGGTAATCTTTTAAATAAAAGCTAATATCGAAGTTATTTAATAATTCGTTTTTAGATAGAAAACTAATAGATAAATTATATGCTTTATTTGCAAATTTGGGGATATTAGCAAATAAGTCTAGAACACTTTTAATAATGCTTGGAGTAATCAAAGTTATTATTAAAATAATTATACCTATAAGAACAGTGTAAATTATGCTTATGCTATAAATTCTTTTTATTTTCGTTCGCTTTTCAATGTAAACCATAAGTGGATTAAGTAGGTATGCAATTATGAAACCCCAAATAAAAAAAACAAGTAAAGAAGAAGTTTTATGGACTATTGATCCTATGTATTCAATATTATTTACAAGTCTAAAAAGAAGAAAAGTGATTATAATCATAGGTATAAGTTTTATGTATGGTATTTTTTTATATTCGACCAATTTGATTCCCCCAGTATATATTTATATATAATTATAGCAGTTAAAAAGCATTAATTGAAGAGTTTTATTATAGTTTGAGTAATTAGTGTGGTATAATGTAAATGCTGTTTGTTAATAAGTGATAATATGTGCTAATATGTGATATAATACTATTATGTTTTAAATACTAATGTTACCTTTTGAATAATGATGCTATTTTTTTATTAAAATAAAATAATAGATAAGAAATAAAAATCTAATATATATATTTACGATGTCAGTAGAGATAGCTATATAGTTTAGGTTGTCTTTTAATGTTTATAACTATACATATTAAGTTTTATGGTTGTGTTGATTAAAAATAATAAAATTAATTTCAAGTTTAAAGTAAATTACTAATTAATATTGGTAACATATGTATGCAAAAAAAATAAACGAATGGCTTAATAAGCCTAGAGGAGAGAATTAATATGAATCCAACAACTTTAGATGCATTTGAAAGAATTCTAACAAAGAAAAAATTTAACGAAGAAGGTTTTATTGCAGGTGTAATTTATGGAGATAAGATTAACGGAGCAATGTCTGTTAAGATTGAATTAGAACCATTAATAAAGATTCTTAAAAAACACGGTTCTAATGCGAAAGTATGGATTAAATACGGAGAAGAAAAGAAATTTGGATTTGTTAAAGCAATTCAAAGACATCCTGTATCAGCAAAAATAACTCATATAGATTTACAAATTGTTTCACTTGATCACGAAGTAAAATTACAATTACCTATTTATTTTAAGGGTGAAGAAAATCTTATAGATAATTTACTTGAGTTAAAGATTTATAAAACTGAAATAGATGCTTTTGGAACAATGGCTGTAATGCCAGATTATGTAACTATTAATGTAGCAGATAGAAAACTTGGAGATTCAGTAACAATAAAAGATTTTGTTTTAGATGAAAAAATCAAAGTTACTGATGAAGAAGATGAAGTTTACGCAGCGGTAGTAGCAAGGAAAGCACAAGTTGAAGAAGAAGTTATTGATGAACCTGTAGTTGAAGCTTAAGAATATAAATGACATAGAAAAGCAAATTAAAAAGTACCTAGTCTCAACTTTGAGACTAGGTACTTTTTAATTATTAGCTATTTTCCATTCGGTTGCATATTCTTCTAAAATTTCACGAATTACTTTTCCGATTGTAGAATAAGACTCATCATTTAAATTAGCAAGAGATATTCTAATAGACCATTCAGGACCATGAAAACCACTCCCACTGAGTAGTACTATAGAAGATTGCTCGGCGAGTTTTAAGAGGATATCCACAGGAGTATAATTATCCTTTAAATAATTCATGAATTCATCATTATAATTATTTTTAGCCCACTCTAACAAATCAAATTGAGTATAGTAAGATGCATCATAGGGGTCATTCTTTAACTGTATTCCTAAATTATCACACAATATTTTTTTACGACGTCTACAAATTTCTTTTGTCAAATTTTTATATCTATCATCCTCATCAATTAATGCAAACAATGAGAAAAATGCCATTTGAACTTGTTGAGGTGTGGATAAGCCTGCAGTGTGGTTTAAAGCTACTTGACGGCTATCTGCAACAATCCTATCAATGAAAAGAATTTCATCCGGATTTATAGAAAGCGCACCATAACGTATTCTTGCTCTTTCTTTTTTTTCTTCATCTTGTTCTTTTAACAATTTATCAAATACATTTTCTTCGTGTAGTGCAATAGTTCCAAGTCGCCAACCTGTTACACCAAAATATTTTGAAAATGAATAAACTCCGATTGTATTATAAGGTAAATCTGCCATTAAGGAGTGAAAGTTATCTACAAAAGTACCATATACATCATCTGAAATGATCATCAAGTTAGGATTTTTTATATTTACAATTTCTTTAAGAATATCAACTGTCTGTATATTCATTGCAACAGATGGTGGATTGCTTGGATTAACTATAAATAGTGCTTTTATAGATGTATCCTGAAGCTTCTCTATTTCTTCTGATGGGTACTGCCAAGTATGTGCACCGTCTTCAGAAAGTTCGCTTGCTAATATGTCAACTACTTCAAAATCATACCTGGGTAAATGAGGTATTTCAAGGTAGGGTGTGAAAATCGGTGACATAAGTGCAATCTTATCACCTTTTGATAAAATGTTATTTGCAATTAGTGAATCAAATATATAGCACATACCTGCTGTGGCGCCTTCCACAGCAAACAAATTGAATTTTTGCACAAGAGGTTTATTGTAACATAATTCTTTAATAAGATAATCGTTGACTATGCTTTCAATATGTCTAAGCATTCTATCAGGCTGAGGATAATTGTCACCAATAATTCCATCTACTAGTTCATGTACCCAAGCGTCTGCATCGAAATTTTTTACTGTTATTCCATAATTAATCATTTTATTAAGCAGTTCCATACCAGGATAATCACGGTGATTTTTAGCAAAGCCCATAAAATTTCTAAAAATACCTTGTTTTTTTGGCATGCCAGCTAAATCATTGTCATTCCACTCTTTTCTAGATTCTTCCACAGCAAAATGGCCAAAGGTAAAGAAAGCATCCCTAGGAGTAGCTGCAATCCAATTTGGATTACCTCGTCCTGCATCTAGTAATGAATGTGTACTATTCTTATTGGATTCTTCTGCAAGGCTTAT
>JANZQE010000464.1:0-3166 GCA_038040705.1 Clostridium sp.
CTGTTTTGTATTCTACTTTTGGTATAGGTCGATTATCTCTAGATAGTTCTAGTTCTGATATAAAATATCCTTTAAATATTTCATTTATATCAGTCATTCCTCTATTAAGGTCAGACATTTGTATAGCGTCACCCATATATAACATGTGCTCAATAGAAGCATCACCTGGAACTAAATTAAGATATTGACCATTGCGGTTTAAATTAAGCTCTTGTATAAATCTCTGTCTTGCACTTAATCTACTAGAAGGTGTAAGTTTGTTTTTAATCTTATTGTCGATACCACCTGCAGATCCTGGTTTTAAAAACTTATTAGCTCCTGCTTTCTTTGCACCATCTTCAGTAAACATTCTTCTAAGAAGGTTAGATCCTTTAACAAATACATCTTTTAATAAGTATTCATACTTTGTACCTGCTAATTCATTTAGATTATCTATTTGAGAAAGATTATCATGTAGTTCAGAAATAGCATTAATACCTAAATAAACTTGTACACGTTCACCCTGTAGGTTAAAATATGTACTACTAAATTCAGGATTAGAAGCAGCTTGTTGAAGAATTCCTATCTCTAACAATCGTGAATTCATATCTAGAGTTCTTGTAGAGAATGTAGAGAGTCCTTTTCCTTGTGATAAAGTATTTAAACTTTTAAGTAATCCACCAAGAGTAGTTTGAAACTGTTTTTTATTTCCAGGAGTTAGCTTATTATAATCTGCAGCACTAAAAGGTATACCTAGAGTTGATAAAAAGTTAAGTGAACTGTCCCTTGTTTGTAAATTAACCGCACCTAATCTAGTTCTATTTACAGTATACTTACGTGTCTTTTTATTATAATTAAAATATCCTTTGTCAGCTTTTGATAAAGTAGATATGGTACCAATGTATCGATCTTTTAATTGGAGAGCTGCACTAGACAACGAAGCACTACCTATAGTAACTTCACCGTTTTCAAATATAAATGTATTCTTAACATCTAAATTTGCTTTTTTAAATGTCTTCCACAAACCAGAAAGTAACTGAATACCGTGTGCTGTATCAATGTTACTAAAGTCAACTCCAGCTTCATTAATAGAGCTTCTTGTTAAACGTGAATACAACATTTCATAAGTAGGATCTTGAACTGCTAGATCTCTCAGTCTTTCAATCATTTCTTCTACGCTTCTAGACGTGTGTAGATTATTCATTAATGTAATAAATGATTTACTTGAAGAGACAAGTAATCTTCCACCAATAGAAGACACTACAGACTTTCCACTTTTATCTACTACAGGATTAGAAGCAAGAAGTAATTTAATAGCTGTATTTGCTTTTCTAAAATTATCTATTTTTGAAGCATCAAATCTATTACTCTCTCTAATTTTATCCTCATCATTTATTTGTAAAGAATCGTTTTCATCAAACTCTATACTGTATGCTCTTATATATTCTTTATGTCTAGCTACAATTCTTGGCCAGTCAGCAAGTATATCTTCTTGTAATTTACGATTGCTTTTAATAATATCTTGCAATCTTTCTTTTTGTGACTTAGTTAAATCTTCTGAATTATTAATAATATCATTGATAACAATTTCTTTACCCCTGACTGTTGCTAACACACCAACCTTTAACTTTTGATAAAGTTCTGTTGAGTTTACTTTTTCTATATTAAACAAGTTTTCGTCTGACTTGATAAAGTCATTCAACATTAAGAATGTCATTTCTTGAACAGTATCAGATGTTTCTCTATCACTTAATGTTTTAGGTAATACATCATCTTGTTCTGAATCAAAACCGTCATCAATAGGTGTGTCACGGAATTCTATTTCAGGAATAGTACCGTTGTACTTAGCCCATAGATAATATGCCTCACGTTCCCCTTTAGCAGCTACGAGTCTTTTCCACTCAGGTAATTTTATATTAGGACATACTCCCATCAGTCTTTACATTTTTTGATTAATATTTCCTCTATCTCTTTCTTAGAAAGCCCTTTCAATAATAAATCTTGTACATCAGAACTATCAAATCTATCTAAGTTAACATTCATTTTTTCTTTTATAACACCTCCAAGTTCTACTGAGTTAACATCTGATATACGTTTGTTTATTAAATCATTTAAACTATCAAGCTCACTAGTTGGTTCTGATACAGGTTTAACCTCACTAGTTTGTTGTGCTGGCGCAGGAGTAACTGGATCAACTTGTTTTTTATAGGCTTCCTGTGCAGTTTTCTTTATCATACCAGGCTTTATACTATCTATTATAACTGCTTTTAATTGATCGTCAGTTATATTCTTAGCTCTAAACTCAGAAAGATTACCACCAGGTAGTATCTCTATACCATTTTTTACTATTGAATCATCTACAAGTTTAATTTTAAATAATATTTTTTTGCCTGTGCTTGGAGATGTGTACGTGTTTACTGTATTACCATCAATAACATATGTTTCAGACCCTCTAATTGGTATGTTTGTAGCTTGTGAGCTTGGTTCTGGTATTTCAAAATTATCAGCTGTGTCATTATTAATAAAGTACACACCTTTTCTGTTAGACTCACCTTCAACTTTAGGCTTCATTAATGTATGTAAAGGAAGTTCAAAGTCTCTTCTTCCTTTACCTGATAGTAAATAAGATTGATAGTTAGGCCAAACGACAGACTCTATATCACCTTCTGGAGATACAGATATTATCTGTTCAAACTTTTGGTTGATGTCTTGTGTCTTAGACCTATTGACATTGTTAAACATGTCCTCTAGAGTTTTTACAATTTGATCCTTGTTTCTTTCTAGCGCTGAAGGTGTAAACATAAATGTAACACCATTGTTAGAAAGACGCAACATCAGTTTACCATCTTTATTCTTTTCAAAAAATACACTATTGTTTCCTGCTTCATTAGCTGGTATACCCCAATAAGTTACACCTCTTAAAAAGTCAAGTATACGTGAAGAACTAGTACTATTAATTCCTTCAGCAGTTAATAAATTTTTAGATAACTGTAGTATAGAATCATATATTGCAGAAGCATCTTTAGCTGTATGTTTTCTATTTTTAAGTCTTACTAATCCATTCTTTAGTTCTAAGAAAACAGAACCAAGAGCTGACGTGTATTGAGTTGTTCCCTTAGAATTTGTTTTATTAGTTGTAGGAACATCTAGTAAAAGACTACTTTCCAAGTCTGAGTCTGTAATAAGA